>JBCCUO010000108.1:0-8329 GCA_039196805.1 Planctomycetota bacterium
ATGGATGGCGTCGTTCGCCAGGTCTGCGACCAAGAAATCTTGGACGCCATTCGTCAGGTGGGTGCTGGCGGGTTCGGTTGCTTGCCCGCCAGCGCGGCCAGCGTGGCGGGGGCCAAACTGCTTCGTCGCGAGGGTGTGATCGCACCAAGTGACCGAGTCGTTTGCGTGTTAACCGGTCACGAGTTGAAGGATCCCACCGCGACGGTCGCCTATCACACGACTGATCAAGACGTCTTCAACAAAACGTTGGGCAGCCGAGGTGTCACGAAGGCTAGCTTTGCCAACCGCGCCGTCGCCGTTCCCAACGAACTGGACGACATCATCAAGGCGATCCAGCTGTATTCTTGAGCTGTTAACTGTTAACTGTTAGCTGTTAGCGGGAACCCAAGCGGCCGGAAAGTTGAGCACCGAAGAACTGGTGGCGATGATTCGCAAAGAGTAAGGCATGGCGGACGATCAAGTCGAAGTGCAAAATGTCAACGTTCCCGGTCACACCTCGAACGTCAACGCGGAGAAGTACGCCGCGATGCGTAAAGTGCTGCTCTCGGTACTACCGACGGCTGATCCGGGGTTGACCCAAGCTGAGATGAAGCAAGCGATCCAGCCGCACCTACCTCAAGAACTCTGGCCGGAAGGCAACAAGTCAGGCTGGTGGATGAAGACTGTGCAGCTGGATCTCGAGGCCAAGGGCATGGTCGTTCGCGACACGACCGCCAAGCCACTGAGGTGGCGTCGCAAGGCGAGCGATTGACGCTAAACTTGGCGGCATGAGTCATTCCATCCAAGTCGCCGTTCACGGTGCGGGCGGTCGCATGGGCCAGCGAGTCGTTGCCTTGGCGGTCCAAGACCCGAACATCGAAGTTGTCGCCGCCATCGAGCATGACAATCATCCCGCGCTCGGGCAGGACGCCGGTTTGCATGCTGGGGTGGCGTCGTTGGGCGTCTCGTTGGCGACCGATTGGCCGCATTCCGCCTCGGCCGTCATCGACTTTTCTTTGCCCGCTGCGGTCGATGCCTGCGTCACCGCAAGCGTCGCGGCGAAACTTCCACTGGTGGTTGCCACAACCGGGTTAGATGAGTCGCAAGTGGACTCGCTTCAGTCGGCCAGTCGGGTGATCCCGATCGTCTGGGCGCCCAGCATGTCGACCGCGGTGAACGTGACCATGAAACTGGCACAGCAAGCGGCCGCCAAGCTGCAGTCGGTGGCGGGGGGCGTCGATATCGAGATCATCGAACGCCATCACCGGTTCAAAGCGGATGCACCCAGTGGAACGGCGCTGCGATTTGGTGAGCTGATCGCCGAGTCGTTGGACGCCAACGTCGGGCACGTTCACGGCCGCGACGGAGAGACTGGCGCGCGGCCGCGAAACGAAATCGGTTACCACGCGGTCCGTGTGGGCGACAACCCGGGCGAGCATACGATCGTGTTTGGCATGATGGGCGAAACGATCGAGATGAAGGTCGCGGCTAGCAATCGCGACTGTTACGCCGCTGGAGCGCTGTCGGCCGCCAAATGGCTTAGCGGCAAGTCGCCGGGGCTGTACAACATGTTCGACGTTTTGGGCATGAGCTGAGCGATCGACGATGGCCAAGTGTGACGAGGGGTACTTTTGCCAAGTCTGTGGGAAAGACGTCTCTTCGATCACCGATAGCGATTTGTATCTCCGCTACGTGATTGGCGAATTGGATCCCGAAGTCTTGCACACGACGCCGGAGAGGCATCTCCGGTGCAATCCAGTGCTTGCCCAGTTCATTGACGATCCTGCGTTTCAGCCGGTCATCGTCAACGGACCGATGTCACGAACCGAGTTGAGTGCTGACTATGTCCGCGCCCGAGTTGAATTGGTCACGCAAGGCTACCAACGACTCCAGCAGATTCAGACCAACCAAATCACCAACCTCACCGAATATCCCCTCCCCCAAGCCCAATCGAAGTACCGATCCTGCTAGTCAAGCTGCCTTCAGGATCGAGACGACAGAAAAATGGAGGGACAAAAAAATGAAAACGTGTAGTGTCAGTGTCTGATCGTTTGGCAGGTGACGGCATGATGGCGGATGTTAATCCATCGAACAGCCGAGACATTGGTGTGAAGGAGAAGACGTCTGGCGTGCTGTCCGAACGTGTTCATTGCTCGTTCTGGAAGACTTGTTACTTTGATGGCGGTGTTGTCGGGCAACACGCGAATCGACTGAGATCCGAGTTTAGTATCCCCGGACAGAATCGGTCTCTTTTCGACCCTAGCACTGCTGAAGTGTTCGATAGCTTCTTCATACAAACTGAGGGAAAGACCGGTACCCCAATCAGCAAGTGCATCTAGAAAGCAATCCATCCAGATGCGGCGCGAACCGGACGATTGCGAGGAAGACGGACGATCGACGCGAAACGTGTGTCGCTCCTCCGCTGAAACCGAGGCGTTGACGAACTCGTGCTCGATTCGTTCGGGTCGTGTATTCACAAGCTTCCCCGACAACGCGCCAGTGAGGTACAGATAGTTCAGCAACTGTCCTCGATGCTGGTCGCAAAGCGAGTCGGCCGCCTTCCACTCAAGAATGCAGCAGTCGTCCGCAACCATGTCCAGATAGTAGGTTTTTTGAAAGGACTCGAAGGTGACGTCGACCGGCACCTCAAGCTGCACACCGGAGCGCTCCATCGCGACCGCTTTTTTGAAGACGGTTTCATTGACGAATCGCCCATAGCGTTCGTGCACGCGAAACGCTGCTTCCATCACTCGAAACGACGATTCGCCGATGCACGCGCGAGTCGCGGAATGAAAGTCTCCGCGTATCACGATCGGCACGAGATACTCTTCTTCATTTTTCTGTCCCCGATTTTTCTGTCCGCTCGCTTCGTCTTGTGCTGAGTCGTTATTCGGCGGTTTCTTCGTAGATGGGGAGGTGGCGGTAGAAGACTTCTAGATTCAGCAGGTTCATGGTCGTGACGTACAGGCGACCTGCGTAGGGGCTCCAGCGGTCGGGGACGGGAAAGTCGGGGTGCCAGCTGCCGGCTTGATCTCCGACCTTCACCTGGGACTCCAACAAGATCGGGTTCAAAGATTGGTTCCAACGCTGCCAGTAGTCTCCGCCCATGTGGAACATGACTTGGGTCGCGTAGTACCAGTAGTACGTGTCACGCTGTGGCGCGGCAATCGTGCCCACTTGCGGCGGATACTTCAGCAAGTACTCGGCCGCACTCTTCATCGCCGGTCGGTCCCGTCGCCAGCCTGTGTACATCCGCATCAGCATCCCGACCGCGGTCATCGTCTGGGTCGGGCGGCGGCCATGTCGCTGCGAAGCTGTATCCGGTGCGAACGGGTTGTAACGATAGCGGTCCGCACGTTCGGGGCTTTCCTGCGCCAGGTCCAGCCAGCGCTCGATACCTGCGTAGGTCTCAGGTTGGACCTCCAGACCTGCTAGCTCGCCACTCTTGAGTGCCATCATCATCCAGCCACTGACACTGGTGTCGGCGCTGATTTGCGGCGTGTACCGCCATCCGCCTCGCCGCCGATGTTGGGTTCCCGCGATGTAGTCCAAGGACCGCTGAGCCATTTCTTGAAGGTCCGGGTCTTGGGTCATGCCGTACGCTTCGCAGACCGCGAGCGCCGCAATGCCCTGACTGTAAAGGGCAACGTTTTGGTTGCTGGTCGGGTCCTCTGGTCGAAACAGGTCCCCGTTGGTCTTCTGGCCGCGTCTTAGGAAGTCCAACCCTCGGGCGATCGTGCCGGCATACTGGTGACGCTTGTGTGTGTATCCGGCGCCCTGGAACGCTAGCAGGCAAAGGCCCGTCGCGGCCGTGTCGCTTGCCAGCAGGACCTCCTCCTCCTCTTCGTCGCCCTGAAGTGACCAACTGCCGTCCGGATTCTGACGCTGTGCCAAGTAGGCCAAGCCTAACTCGATCGCCTCTTCGGTCTGCGGGCCGACCATGCCGGCGGGGGCTGGGGCGGCGCCGCCCTGAGTTCGCATGACACGTCGATTGAACGATTCGACCGCGGCGATTTTGGCGCCAACGGGGTTGGTGGGGCCGCCGACGCTGCGTCTGGGACGAGCGCTTTCAGAGAGTTCCATCGAGGGGATCTCAGGCTGATCCATCGACGGAATCAAGCCCGTCGTCGGACTTGGTCGGTCGGCCAGTCCCGGGCGACCGCTGGGAAGCATCAGGTCCAACAGCGGGTCCATGCTCTCTGCGGCAAGATTCGTGGATACATCTCGGGAGCGTCGCTGCGGCCGTGTCGAATCGAGTCGATCACCAGGATCGTCGCGGGTGGCATCGGAAGCGTCAGGCGATTTGCCTGCCAACTGGTTGGCTGCATCCGCCAATTCAGACGGATCGGGTAGCCCCACTGGTCCGATTCCGGTTCGCGCTGGCCGGTAACGGCCTTGCGAAGCTCGTCCGAGTGTGGGCTGTCGATCGATGTTCGGCATGCCTTCCATCGATGCCAAACGCTGGGCATTTAGGTCCAGACTGGCGACGGACGTTTCGGTGAGATCACCCGTTGCAGCGGTTTGGGTTTGATTGCCGGCAATCTGTGCACCCGCGACGTCGCTCTGCCGTCTCGCCGGAAGCTCTGCGGGCAGCAGCATTCGCTCGGCGCGCTGATCCTCGCGTGCGATTGCCACGCTGGGAGCAACCGGTGCCGAACCGGCAGGGCTGGCCCGACGGATTGACGACCGCGAACTTCGTTGACGCTGGACACCGGAATCGCCAATCGTGGGCATCGGAGTTGGTGCCAAGTCTCGGGGAGTCAGCGCGGCGACCGTTGGCTGAGGGATCGGGTCCGGTGCGGAAAAGGGAGCCATTTCGCGCGGGGCCGGAGGTGCCTGAGATGACGCGCGGCTGCGAGGCCGGCTGACCGCTTCGGACCTCTCGGTCGGCTCTTGGGATTCGGAGGGCTCGTTCGGCTGTGGCAGACGAGGTGCCTGCGGAAGCGATTGACTGATCGATTCAGTGGGCCGTACCTGCTCGCGGCGGGCCAATTTGGAGGGGGCGTCGGACGGCTTAGGCTGCGTCTGCGATTGTTCCGGTCGTCGCATCAGCGTCAGTGAACGATCAGGCTGGATTCTCCTCTTTGGCTGCGGCATCTCCAACAGCGGCGCGGACTGCTGCAACGGCGGTAGCAGTCGTTCCTGCTGAGGTACGACACGCGAAGCGGTTTCCGCATCGACCGGTTTCGCCCAATCGGGAGTGGTCGATGTCTCCTTCGGCGTGCGAAATAGGTACTCGGGTACCGTCTTTTGGACCGGAGATCGTTCGCTGGTCTTCGACGTGTAGGCGTCTTTGAAGTAATTCGGAAAGATGACCCACTGCACCGCCAGGATCAGCAGCAACAGATGCACGGTGACGCTGGTGATGAATCCCAGCTGCACCGATTTTTGGAAATACTGCGAAGCGATGCCTCGCAGCAGGAGGGCGAGCAGCAACGAGATGACTGGAACCGCCACGGCATACGTGTACGAGTTGTATAGCGGCCTGGGATCATCAAATCGCAACTGGGTGAACACCAGGTATAGCACCAGGCCGGTCAGTGCGACCAACGCCAGGTCCAAAGGCCACATCCGCTCGGTGGGAGCCGATGGAGTCTGGGACGAAGCGGGGGAAGTCGTGCGACTCATCCTTGCGGACCGTCCTTGGTGGTCACCGAATAGTCCGAGACGCCGGTGCGATTGCACACGTCCATCACGCTGACGACTGGCTGAAACGGGGTCTCGCGGTCGGCGCGGATGACGACGGTCTGGTTGGTCGGATTGTTTTCGACCGCGACCGCGAGTAGACGCTCCAACTCACTCAGTTCGGTCGGCTTGCCGCGCAGGTAGACGACACCGGCATTGTCGATGTCGACGACAACTTCACGCGGTTTGCTAGTCATCGGGACGGCGCTGGTCGCAGTCGGCAGTACGATGTCCAACCGCCGTTCTTCGTCCTCAAATTCGCTGGTGACCAAGAAGAATATCAACAGCAGAAAGACGACATCGATCAGCGGTGTCAGGCTGAGCGTTCCGGCAACGGACGATTTTTTGATTTCGATTGCCATCCAGCGCTAACCCGAGGTGACTTGAGCAGGGTCCGAGACACTGACTTTGGTGGGCGGCGCGGCGGGGGGCTGCAGATTGGGCGTCGCCCCGGCACTGGACATCGAGTGCATCGTACCGTCCGGGTCCAGGCGACTCACGCCCGCATACGGCAGCAGTCCCGGTGCGTACTGGAATGCCACTTGTTCGATACGGTGGAACAGCTTGGTCACACGATTTTCCAGATACTGAGCCAAGATGGCGGCCGGAATCGCCACCGCCAATCCCGCCAGCGTCGTCACCAATGCCGTGTAGATGCCTTCGGACAATTGTTCGCTTCTGCTTTGGTCGGCAGACAGCGTTGTTGACTCGTGGAAGGCGACGATCATTCCCCAGACCGTTCCCAGCAGGCCCATCAAAGGTGTCGCGGCGGCCGCCAAGTTGAGCCATCGAATCGGGGCGGCGCAACGATCCGCTTCACGCTGGGCTGTTTCGGTCGCCGCACGTTCAATCTCCCCCAAGGGCTGGCCCGTCCTCATCAACATCGACGCGATGACGCGACCAGCGGGGGAATCCAACTTGCGACAGACCTGGATGGCGTCAGACGGACGAACGGTTTCGCCATAGCGTGTAAAGCCTTCGATATGCGCGAGCAATCTTCGCGGGATCACTTTGCCGGTTCGCATCGATAGGGCTCGTTCGACGGCCAGCGTTACGACCAGCATGCTCATCAGGCCAATCGGAATCATGAAGCTGCCGCCGCGCGCGATCAGCGTCAGCAGGTCGATTCCCGATGGTTGGTCACTCGGGTTTGCTGCCACCGCTTCATTGTTGTCGGACATCACCGATTCCAGCTCGGCAGCATCCACGATTCCAGCTGGCTCGGGCGAATCGGTCTGTCCCCAGGCGACTGCTGCTAACAACGACACCATCAGCGCGGCGACGATCGACAAGCGAACGGGCAATCGATGTTGCAAGTTTTCAGTGCGGGTCATGCCGTCCATCTGGTAGTGAGCGTTCCCCGTGTCGGGCACGGGACAACGAGATCAATTGGATTGGTTTTGCAGTGCGGCCACCCGGGTGTTCGACTGGGCAACCAGCTCGTTGTTCGGGTGCTTCTCAACGACGTATTGATAGAACTTGATGGCAATCGAGATCGCCTGCGACTGCTTTGCCCGCGTGCGTGCTTGCTGGGACAGAGCTTCCCCGCAACGTCCGGCTTCGAACCCGCTCTTCGCCTGCCAGTTTTTGATGGAATCGGGAGCTTGTTCCGCACCGAACCCAAACATCACCCGTTGGAATTCGGTGATCGCCTTGTCGTATTGGCGATCGCCAAAGCGAATTTCACCCATCATGAATCGGGCTCGCGCGGCCGTTTCGTTGCGGTACTGCGTCGCCACTTGCTCGAACAGCTTCAAGGCCTGTTCGTTTTGGTTCTGTTGCTGGTAGGCGACGCCGGTCTCGTAAAAGACTTGGGCCAAGTAGGTGGTCGCGGGGAATCGGCTGCGCAATTCGTCGTACCAACCGATGGCGTCGTCCCAACGTTTCAGCTGAGCCGCACTTTGACCGCCATGCAGCAGCACCAACTCACGGACTTGGCGGTCGTTTGCGGAGCGAATCGTGTCCGCTCGGTCATCGTTTGCTTGCAGCTGCGCGCGGGCCTTCGAGAAGGCATCCAAGGCCTTTTGGTAGTCGGCCGATTTGAAAGCGCATTCGCCGACCATCATCATCGCATCCAGCGCCAAGGGACCGTCGGCGTGCCGTTGGGCCTGGGACGCAAACGCAGCCGCGGCTTCGCTGTATCGCTGGGACTTAAAGTAGGACCAGCCAAGACGGTAATACGCTTTCTCTGACAGGCCGGCATCGCCGCTGGCCGTCGCTAGCTGAAACTTTTCGGCTGCGGCTTGCCAGTTGGAGGCAGCGTAAAGTTCTTGTCCCAGGAAGTAGGCGGCTTCCCCGGCCAATTCGCTTTGCGGATACTGCTTCAGCAGGCGAGCAAAGGATGCGGCAGCGTCTTTGCTCTTACCGGCTTCTCGCTGAGACCAACCCAGCTCGTACAGGACCTTTTCCATGCCAGGGTACTTGGGCACTTCATCGACTAGGCGGGTCAGCTTCTGAATCGCGGCCGTTTGGTCGCGATCGTTTTGGTCAATCAAGGCGAGTTCGTACAAGGCGTGTCCCAGAGGCGTTCCCTCGGCCCAGATTGCCAACGGTTGCGTTTATGTCGCCGAGCGAACCGGTGAGACGATCGAGGGCTTCATCGTGTTCTTTCCGCGGAAGGATCACATGTTTCTCGAGAACGTCGCTGTGAGAACGTCGGCTGCAG
>JBCCUO010000109.1:0-8321 GCA_039196805.1 Planctomycetota bacterium
CTCGAAACAGCATTGGCATTGTGCTGGTGGTTGGGATGGCCACGGGAACATTCTTCACCCTGTTCGTCGTACCGGCTCTTTACATGCTGTTGGCCAGCGATCACGGCCGGTCGTCCGAAGCTGACGATGCCGCCGACCATCAGTCGTCCGATAACACGAGGGAATTCGCCGGTCCTCGCTCGTTTGATTCCGAACCATCGCTGGTGCCGGTGTAAGCCGAACGAATCAAGGGCTGCCAAGTTTGCAATGGACTGCGACGACAGCTAAGTTCGATTCCCCCGCGTTCGCATCACGCACGCACCTAACCACCTACCCCCGCCTCCGCGCATGCAGCGCCCCTCCCGAATACGTTTGCCGAACGGGCGTGCTCGTACAGCATTGCTCCGTTGTGGAGCGTTGTTCGTTTCACTGTCCGTCTTGCCGCAGCAATGCCTGTGGGCTACCGAGAGCCAACATACGCGCGAACTGATCCCTCAAACGATTCAATCACATTGTCTGGAGTGTCATGGTCAGACCGATGAGTGGATGGGTGACGTCAATCTTAAGGGCGTCACTGGTGACCGGCTTGCCGCCAACATCGACTTGTTGGGCTCTCTAGTTCGTGTGTTGGAGTCGGGCGAAATGCCGCCCGAGGACTCGCGGCAGCTGGATCCACCATCGCGCGAGTTGATCGTCCAAGAGCTTCGATCCATGCTCCGTCATTCGATAGAGAAACGGGGAACGTTCGACCAAGCGCCGATTCGCCGCATGAATCGGTTTCAGTACAACAACGCGGTGATCGACCTGTTTGACTTGCGCTGCATCGTCTTCACGCTGCCGGAGCGAATGATGCGTGAGCACCGATCCTATTTCCAGCCCTCGCGCGGGAAGATGCCGGATCGCGTTCACGTTGGCAGCCGTCCGCTTGGCAAGTCACAGATGATCGAGAAACGACTCGCTGGCGTGACCGCCTTTCCCCAGGACCGTCGCGCCGAACACGGGTTCGACAATCGGGGCGATCATCTTTCGATGTCACCCCTGTTGATGGAATCCTTTCTTGAGCTGGGGCAATCGATCACCGAGAGTCCCGACTTCCACAACAAGAACGTTGGGGTATGGGATTCGTTGTTCGCGCCTCCTGGTCCGGATGTGGACGAGTCGACCGAGTTTCGTCGTCGACTTCAGTCGTTCCTGACGCGAGCTTTTCGTCGCCCGGCCGATGCCGACTTGCTGGACCGCTACACGACGTTCGCGTCGCGGCAACTGGACTCCGGCGCCGACTTCACCGGCGCGATGAAAACAGTCGCCGCTGCGGCAATCGCTTCACCGCGGTTTCTTTACCTTTATGACCGAGAGCCGAACCTTGGTGACGATGACTTTGAGCTTGCTTCACGACTGTCGTTCTTTCTTTGGGGTAGCCTACCTGATCAAGAGCTGCTTGATCTGGCAGCCGCCGGCAAGCTCCGAGAACCGGACGTACTGAAGGGCCAATTCCGTCGCATGATGCGGGACCGGAAGCTCAAGCGATTTTGCGATAGTTTTCCCGCCCAATGGCTGCAGTTGGAACGGATCGTTTCGTCGGTACCCAACCGAGATCAGTTTCCTGACTTCTTCTTCTCCAAGTATCGCGCCAGCATGCACATGATGCTGGAGCCGCTTTTGCTATTCGAAACGGTCGTGATCGAAGATCTTCCGATCACTCAGTTGATCGATTCCGATTTCACTTATCGTTCGGCCATGTTGGAACGAGCCTACAGCGAACTCGGCAATCCGCCGCCAGCGGGCGCCCGGAAGACGGGAGTGACAGTGCTGCAGTTCGATCGCGTGCCGGTGAAGGACCGACGAACCGGCGGGGTGATCACCAACGCGGCCATCATGACGATGACCGCCGGTCCCCATCAAAGCAAGCCGATCACGCGTGGTGCTTGGGTGGCCAGCGTGATCTTCAATGATCCTCCGGAGCCTCCTCCTGCTGACGTGCCACCGCTGGCCGAGAAGCCTGCGTCGGACGAAGCGCATCTCACGCTGCGGGAACGCCTATCGCTTCACCGCGAGCGATCGGATTGCCGGGGCTGCCACGAACAGATCGACCCGTTGGGCTTTGCCCTGGAGAACTACGATGCAATCGGTCGTTGGCGATCGCATTATGAAAACGGTCGCGAGGTCGACGTCGCTGGTAGACTGTTTCGGAAACACACGTTCAGGGACATCGCTGAATTCAAGGACGCAATCCTTGCCGAGAAGGATCGATTCACGATTGCCTTGGCGGGACATCTGCTGTCTTTTGCCCTTGCACGCGAGTTTCAAGTGGCTGATTCCTTTCCCGTGCAAAAGATTGCCGAGGCGACTGCTGCGGACGACTACCGCATGCAAACGCTCTTGGAACAAGTGGTGATGAGCGAACCCTTTCGCGGCGATCAATCGACTTCAAAGGATCACTGATCAGTCATGATGAACCGAACTTCGCGACGAACGTTCCTGCGTGGAATCGGTGGTGCTGCGATGGCCTTACCATGGCTGGAGAGCGTCTGTACGGCGGCAAGTCAGTCTGCGGTCCCTCAGCGAATGGCCCATTTCTACGTTCCGATCGGCGTCGTGCGTCGTGGGTTCTTTCCGGGCGAAGCCGATCACGTCATTCCCAAGGGCAACCTTGGGAACGTGATGAAGTCCCTCGGCAAGCAGAACCCATTCTACAGCGCGACGCCGCTGGGCGACTTGACGCCAACGATGCAACCACTTGCGCCACTGAAGTCCAAGATCAACTTGATCACGGGGATGGACCGAACCTTTCAACAAGGCACCGATGTTCACGCTCAGTGTGCGTCGTGTTACTTGAGCAGCGCGATTCCCTACACGATTGAAGGAACCGCTTGGCCTTTAGATCGGACGCTTGACCACGTGGTTGCCGACCACGTTGGCGCGACGACTCCGTTCGCAACGCTTGAGTTCAGCTGCAACAATCATCGTGATAACAAGGAATCGATCTACTTTGACAACGTCTCTTGGTTTGGCACGGGGCACGTCGCGCCCTCGATCCGCGATCCGCGAAAGATGTACCAGCGTCTCTATTCGACCCACGAGACCCGTCGCGGTCGCGACATCACCGACTTGGTATTGCAGGATGCGAACGACCTAAAGCGTGAACTTGGCCGTGCTGATCGATTGAAGTTCAACGAGTATTACGAATCGATCCGCGCGATCGAGAAGCAGATGGACCGATTGGAGGCGATGAAGTCCGAGTTGACTCAGGTTGACCTTGCCGAGCCGCCCGAAACCTACTTACCGCGTGGACAGTACATTCGGCTGATGGGTGACTTGATGGTCGCGGCGCTGCAGTCCCGACTGACCCACGTGGCCACGTTCATGGTCGGGCCGGAGCGATGGGACACGCCCTATCTGTTCGAATCACTGTTCGACGAGCCGCGTAGTCATCACCAGATGTCGCACAACCAGACCAAGATGATCGACGATCTGCTGAAGGTCGATCGTTTTCACATGGAGCAGTACGTCTATCTGGTCCGAAAGATGGATGCGGTGACTGAAGCCGATGGGACGACCTTGCTTGACAACACCCTGTTCACCTACGGATCAGGTTTGGGCGATGGATCAACCCACCAGTACAACGACCTACCAATCATTGTTGCGGGCGGTGGCAAGCGGGTTCAATCCGGCATGCACATCAACATGCCGGAAGGCACTCCACTGGCCAATTTATGGTTGACGCAGGCAAGACTGATGGGGCTTTCACTGGAGCAATTCGCTGACAGCACGGGCATGATCGAACCGTTGCTGACCGAACGTGCCTAGCATTGCTCAGTTGTCGGTTAGGTGACTCAATACTCAGATTAGCTTGCGTAACTCGCATGTCGCGTTAGCTGATTGGCATTAGCCAAGGTTCCCGCAGATGGCAATGTGAGTCGCGGCTCACCAAAGAGGAAGCCTTGAGTTGAAAGGGATTCGGCACGCGGCTTTTCTGCGAATGAGGTCTTTTTTCGCTGTGCCCTGTCGAATGTGAAGGTGTGCGATCGACCAACTATCAAACCCAGAGGTTGATTGTGTCTACCCGACCACCACTGGATGGCATCATCGAGTTACCAAACCCGCGCGAGAAAACCATGAAATTCGTATGCTTGGGATACGCAAACCACGAGGCTTTTGCCGAGATGAGCCCCGAAGCCTCGCAGAGGATCCTGGACGATTGCTTCGCCTATGACGACGTACTCCGCGCGGGAGGGCATTTCATTGGCGGCGAGGCCCTGCAGACGGCAACGGGTGCGGTGACGCTACGAATCTGTGAGGGGCAGGTCCAAGCCACTGATGGCCCCTACGCCGAAACGAAGGAGCAGATTGGCGGAATCTTGATTTTGGAGGCGGACAACATGCAGCACGCGGTGGAGTTGATGTCCAAACATCCGGGCGTGAAAGTGGGGCCGTTCGAGATTCGACCAGCCGACGAGGTCGTCAACGCAATGGTCAAGGAACGTGATGATCGCTTCCGGGGCGGCGCTGTCGAATAGGAAGAGGTGGCAGCCGTCGCGTGCCGTGTCACGGCCCGTCCGGAAGATGGGGATGAAGGCGAACGAATGGTTCGCTTGGGTTCGTCCTGTAAGAACTTGTCGGATCGACAGTATGCAAGTGCGAAGGCCAAGATGGCCACGTTTCGATCCCTCAATTCAGCTGAACCAGACGAATGACATCTTCACCAAAACTCCTTGAATCGTTCGATCTTCACGGGCTCCCACTCGCCAATCGCGTGGCGCTCGCGCCGATGACACGAGCTCGAGCAGGGCAAGAGCGAGTCCCCAACGGCATCATGGCCGAGTACTACACTCAGCGTGCTTCGGCGGGGTTGCTATTGACCGAAGCGACCACGATTTCTCCTCAAGCCAACGGTTGGAACCAGTCCCCAGGGATCTACACCGATCAAATGCAGTCAGGCTGGAAACAGGTCACCGAAAGCGTTCATGACGCCGGCGGCAAAATCTTCATGCAACTCTGGCATTGCGGCCGCGCTTCTCACCCGAGTTTTCACGATGGCAAAAAGCATGTGGCACCATCAGCGATCGCCATCGATGCTGAGTACATCCACACGCCCGAGGGCAAGCAACCCCACGAGACCCCGCGCGCGCTGGAAGCTTCGGAATTGCCCGGGATCGTCGACGACTATCGACTGGCTGCCGAGCGAGCGATGGCAGCCGGATTTGATGGCGTGGAGGTTCACAGTGCCAACGGTTACCTGCTGGACAGTTTCTTGCAGTCGAAATCGAATCGTCGCGAAGATGATTTTGGCGGAAGCGTCGAGAATCGATACCGCTTGCTGGGCGAAGTCGTGCAAGCCGTCACTACGGTCTTTCCGTCCAATCGCGTCGGCGTGCGGATCTCACCCAACGGTTCGTACAACGATATGGGTTCGGAGAACTATCGCGAGCAGTTCACCTACGTTGCTCGGGAACTCGATAAGCTTGACCTGGCTTACCTGCACGTGATGGATGGTCTTGCCTTCGGATTTCATGAACTTGGCGAACCGATGACGCTTGCCGAGTTTCGACAAGTCTTTCGCGGACCCCTGATCGGCAACTGTGGCTATGATCAGGTCACCGCCGAAGCGGCCATCGCGGGAGGAAATGCGGACATGATTGCGATCGGTCGGCCATTCATCAGCAACCCGGACCTGATCGCCCGCTTCCAGAACGACTGGGCTCTCAACCCTAACGCCGAAATCGCGGACTGGTACGGACCGACGGGCGCGAAGGGCTACACCGATTTTCCAACCCACGCATAGCTGGATAGCGGCACTTCCTTTTGGCGCGATACCCAGATACGAAGCAAGAGGGCAATCGCCTTCGAGTGTTGCACGGATCGTGATCGTACTCAACGACGTGGTACGAGTTCCGACAAGCGTGAGTTGATCGTGCTCGATGGCCCGACTAGTCTGACCGGAGCGCGCTCGGACGTGTGCTCAACCGCCAAAGGAATCAAGATGTTTCGAGTCGTTGTTGGAATCGTCGTTTACGTCGCGAGCATCGGAGCCTTGCAAGCGGCGGTCGCGGACTTGGACCGTTGGACACTCGTCCAGGATCCGCCCCACCCGGGACTGACGGCCACTGCGACAGCCAGTGCGGTAACGCTCTCCGCCGGCAACGTGGCGATTCCGTCGGGAACGGACATTGGGTTTCAAGGTGTCAACGGTCAGACCGCCGCAGTCAGCACCTCTGGTTTCGCGTTTGACTCGGCGAGTGACGTCTCGGTCGCCATCGACTACGAGTGGTTCTTCTCCGGTAGCCCTGTCGGCGTCTTGGGACTTGGGTTTGGGATTGGCGAAGACCGTGATGGAATGAATTCGGCGGGTGTGGCACTGCTGACGTCGAGCGGCGTGCCAGCCCTCAGCTTCGGAGCTTCCCGGGTCGCTGACGCGACTCAGGCGCCCCTTCCGTTTTCGTTCTCGTCGCTCAGCGGCACACTGTTTGTGGACTACTACGCCGCCAACGGAGATGTCTTCGTCGGAGCGGCGCCGACGCCATCCGCATCGGCACCAACGACCGGCGCGACCTTGATAGGAATTCAGAACAGTTGGAACGACCAAGACCTGCTGGTATCGTTCTTCGTTCGTAGCGACCAGATTCTGCCGGGAAGCAACTGGCAAGGCGGACAAGCGGATGCCACGTTCAGCAATTTCCGCGTCTTCGAAGGCACCGTCACGGCAGTCCCCGAACCGATCGCGATGCCACTGATCGCGCTCTCCGGACTGCTTGCCGCACGAAGGTCACGAAGGCCGCCATCGGCACGGTGGGTCAATCAACACGATCGCGCGACACCGCTCGGCTAGACAACGTAGCGGATAGTGGCGGGGCTGGCGGGCCACTTTCTACGCCCTCAAGCGTTGTTGGTTTTTCACCTAAAAAATTAGGTAATTCGATTGACTCGACATCTGCCGACCGATATACCTAATTTATTAGGTTAGTTGAACTGCACGGAGCCGAGCCATGAAATCGCCACCCACCGAACGCGAAACCGAGATCCTGAAAGTGCTCTGGGAGATCGGCGAAGCGAGTGTTCGCGATGTTCATGCGAGGTTGGTCGAGCAGAGCGGGTTGCATTTCAACACCATCCAAACCCAGCTTCGGATCATGGATGAAAAGGGCTTGGTCAGGCACCGACGTGACGGGCGCACCTTGATTTACCGAGCCGTCTGCACTCGTGATCAGGTGTCCAAGCGATTCTTGCAGAAGGTCTACGACGGCGCGGTTGGCGAAATGGTGCTGAATATGTTGAGCGGAGAAAAGCTGTCCGAGCAAGAGCTATCGGACCTGGAAGCGATGATCGCGGAAGCTCGAAAGTCCAAGGCCGCCAGAAAGAAACCATCACCGAAACGGGGGAAGTGAGATGTCATTTGTGAACGTCGATCATTGGTTGTTGGACAGCCTTGTCTTTGGCACCATCATCTTGATGACGGGAGGAGCGATCGCAACACTTTGCCGTCAACCTGCGATCCAAATTCGAGTGATCCAGTGGACCTTTATTGCGGCCCTTCTGGTTCCCGTGCTTCGCCAGCTTCCTTTGATGCCCCGCGTTGATATCGCAGTGCCCAGAATGCCGGACACGGTTACCGCGGAACGCGTAATCGGGGGAACCGCGGACTTGCAGAACCCTTCGGCAACGCAGCCGCTACTTAATACGGAGCCACTGACCGAAGAGAGATCCGCCGATCTCGCAGGCGCCATGGCTGCCGACGCGGAACCGATTGCGAATCATGCCATTTCTGGGGAGACGCCTGATCGGTACACGAACTCTGAGCAATCGAGTTGGCTACCCAGTCTCTCAGTCGCGGCGCGTGGTGTGTACCTCCTTGGCTTGTCCTGGATGGTTCTTGCATGTTGTCGCGCTTTGTGGGGACGGCGTCGCATCATGGCGAGCGCGACGCAGGCTGCCGGCCACGTTCGCAAGGTTCTTGACGACGTCGCCGGTAACGTACGTGTTGACGGGCAGGTCTCTACGAGAACTCGCTTGTTGGTCAGCTCGCAGATCGACAGCCCAATCATGTGGGGATGCTTTCGTCCGACGATTGTCGTGCCAGATTCGATGGCGACGAAACAACGCGAATCGGACTTGCGCTTTGCGTTGGCACACGAATGGTCCCACGTGCTTAACGCGGATTTCCACAGTCATGCGCTGGGACATATTGCTCGAACGGTATTGTTCTACCAGCCATTGTGCTGGTGGCTGCATCGAAGGCTGACGCTGTGCCAAGACTATCTGGCAGACGCGTTTGCCGCTCAACAAAGTGATCATCGGGCTGATTACGCTGAGTTCCTGGTCGCCGTCGCGCGTTAACGACTCTCTCC
>JBCCUO010000110.1:0-8311 GCA_039196805.1 Planctomycetota bacterium
ATCTCGCGCCGCCGCGCTTCGGAAATCGCGTTGAATGCATCAGTCGTGGTCGCCGAACGTGCCATGGCCCTAATGTATGCCTATATGGGCATTCGTCAACTGGTTTTCTTGGACCGTGCGAAAAAATTTCGAGCGACAATCGAACGAAACCTCAGCAGGACAGGTGCAGTCCTCTGCCAGCCTCTCGGCCTGCATCCATCGGCCCGGCAGCTACCGCGGAGCGTCCCCAGTGGAACGCCAAGTGACGGCCCCCCTTTCGCCCCGCAACAGATCCAGGTCACGGCGTTGACAGTTGCCGGGGCTCACCAGAATTCAGAGCGCTCGTCAGAAACCGAAAGCGCTGCATCCACGACGACCGAAACGCCAGACACCGATTGACCGTTCCCGGTCGCCCTCGACGCGCCTTGGAGGGCAACCGTCCGGACCTTGGGCCCTTGCGTCCAGTTCGCCATCGGATCTCCCAGGCCTGCTGCGGCCCGGGCTATGCAATCATTTTGCCCGTTGGTTCGCGACTTGCCTGGGACGCAACTCCAAGGCCACGGGACAAGATGAGTGGGGTCAACAAGTTCAGAGAGACAGAAGGGTGCGAGCTGCGTCTTGCGCATGCTCTGAGGCTGGATTGGCATTCATGAACAGAGGCTTCCCCCCGCAACAGCTTGGGTACCGAACCGACACCCCAGCAAAATAAGCTTCATGAATCGACTGACGCCGTTCACGGCGCGGCCGCCCCGTAGCGTGGGACTGCTGTGGCCGACTCTGAGTTTGCACGTGGCCCTCTTGCCAGCGCGGCGGACTGAGAATCTGCGGGACTCCCGTGATTCCCGGAGTCGGGATGACTAGATTCGAACTAGCGACCTCTGCACCCCCAGTGCAGCGCTCTAACCAGGCTGAGCCACATCCCGATGCCGTGCTGGGAGGGAGAATCCCTTGCCCGCGGCAGCGAGTAAGATATCCAGCCGCCTGCATGGCCGCAACCTCAAGCCGCACCGCACCTGCGCGGCTGACGAACCACCTTTAAAGGCCCTGGTGAGTGGATACTGCACGATGAATACCAGCTCCGATTCCTTCGCAAACGTTCGCTTTCCGCTCGCTCTGATCTTTGCAATGTTGGCCACTTCGGCCAACGCGGACGACACGCGGCCGAATCTGTTGCTGATCACCGCTGACGATCTTGGCGTCCAACTGGGGTGCTACGGCGACCCACAAGCTCGCACTCCGCACCTCGACCAATTCGCGCAGTCGGCGGTCCTGTTCGAGGTGGCTCATGTGGCCCAAGCGTCCTGCAGTCCGTCTCGGTCAGCCATGTTGACGGGGCTCTATCCGCATCGCAACGGGCAGTACGGGTTGGCCAACGCGCTCAGGGAGCTTCCGCTCGACCAGCGATTCAATCTATTGCCAGAGATTCGCCCCCGTGTCCTGCCTCGCTTGCTCAAGGACTCCGGATACCGCACCGCTTGCATCGGCAAACTCCACGTCAACCCAGAGTCTGCCTTTCCGTTCGACCAGCGATTTAGCGCTGGGTTCGGCAGCCGTGATGTTCGCCAGCAAGCGAACCAGCTTTCCCAAACGATTTCAGCGTCCGACGATCGTCCCTGGTTCGTGATGGCAAACGTCTTTGATCCCCATGTCAAAGTGGACCGCAAAAACGGCCGAGCAAAGTCGCCTGGGTACTTTCCCGATCAAGTCATGGGCTTGCCCAAGCATCCACGCGAGGCCTCCGAGTTTGAGCCGTTCCCCTTCCAAGGCGTCAGCGATGCGTCGATGATGAAGCGTGTCGCGGGATACTACAACTGCGTGGAACGCGCCGATGCAGCAATTGGACTCTTTCTGTCCGTGCTTGAAGCATCCGGACAGGCCGACAAGACGGTCGTCATTATCCTGGGCGATCATGGACCACCGGTCGGACGAGGCAAGACAACCTGCTACGAAGCTGGATTGAGAGTCCCTTTCTTGGTCCGGTGGCCAGGCGTATCGGAGCCCCACCGCTCGGAGCGACTGGTGTCCGCCGTCGATATCGTGCCAACCTTTCTCGATGCGGCGGGCCTTGAAGCTGAATTGGCCTTTCACGGTGACTCGCTGCGACCCGTCTTAAGTCTCGACGATGATGCCCCGTGGCGAGAGTACCTGTTTGCTGAGTTTCAGTTCCACGGCGCTAAGCCTTACTACCCGCGTCGAAGTGTCCGAGACACTCGCTATAAGCTGATCCACAACCCTCTGTCGGAAACGGCCAAGCCAAATCAATCAGTCGACTCATGCCCCGCGCCCAAGCTTGCGCTCCGGTTGCCCAAGTCGTCTCCCGTCCACCAGATCTTCTCGCGATTGCAGTCGCCACCGGAATGGGAGCTTTACGATTTGGAATCCGACCCGTGGGAGTGGACCAATCGAGCCGATGATCCGGCAATGGCAAACGTCAAGGACAGGCTCACCGAAGCGCTGACCCGTTGGCGACAAGAAACGGAGGATCCGTTCTTGGATCCGTCATTCGTTAAGACGGTCCCCGGTCAGTAGGCCGGTCAGTCCGTCGACCGCGTCAGCTCGTAAAGAAAGATCGCGGCCGCGACGCTGACGTTCAGACTGTCCACGCCCATCCGCATCGGAATACGGGCTCGAACGGTTGCCGCATCCGAAACCGATCTCGACAGACCAGACGCCTCGTTACCCATGATCAGCACGGTTGGCGCTTGGGCGCCAGAAATCTGGTCGATCGGGATCGCATCGGGATCCAGCGTGGTCGCCACGATTCGCAGACGACCACTGGCGTCGCAGCTCTGAAGATCAAATGCGGATGGATCGGGCCAGCTATAGAAACTCAAGTTCAAGGCGGTCGCCATGCTGACGCGAAGCGAGCGGCGACACAATGGATCGACCGTACCTGGCCCCAGGACCACGTCTCGAACACCCATCGCTGACGCAGAGCGTAGCATGCTGCCAACGTTCTCGGACTGGTTGATTCCCACCAACGCCAACACGACGCGCGAGCTATCATCAATGACCAGATTGGAAGCGTCTGGGATCGGCTTGCGGAGCCCGCAACCCATGACTCCACGATGGAAATCGAAGCCCAGGATCTGCTTCATCAACGTCGCCGACACTTGGTAGACAACGACGTCACCGCCAACTTGCGACAAAAGAGCATCCGCGTGGTCATCGTCGACCAGAACCGATTCCGCAGAGTAGTCGCTAGCCAACAATCGCCGGGTGACCAGCGGTCCCTCGGTGATGAAGTAGGGACCGGAGGCAGTCGTCAATCGGCGAGACGCCTGATAGCGGGCGTCGTGAAATCCAGGATGCGGCCGGGCGCTTCTCAGTGCGACGTACGCCGCAATCCTTGGATCATCTTGATCACTGATGCGGATGACCGGCACGACTTACGGCGCCGGGTACATGGCAACGATGCCGTCGGCAAAACCAGCGATCAGAAACTTGCCATCGGCGGTGAACCGCACCTTCGTGGCGGGGCTGTCACGTGCCGGGATCTGGTCCAAGCGTCGCCGCCGTGCAAGTTCATAGACTTCGATCGCACCATTGTCGCGCGCCACTGCCAGTCTCTTGTCGTCAGCGGAGACATCAATCGACAGGGCGGACGCTTGTCGCGAACTGGTCAATCGCGTGATTCGCCAGCTGTCTGACTGAAGGTTTCGGCACATGACCACTTGGCCGTCATCGCCGCACGATACCAGCGCTCGCCCGTCGTTGTAGTACTGAACTTCATTGACTTCCGAGTCGTGCGATTCGTGCTGACCGCCCGACTCAATGGTGTGCCCTTTGATCGATACCGTCGAAACCCAACCGTTGGAACTGCCCACGACCATCGTGTTACCATCGGGAGTGAAATCGGCAGTCGTTGGCACGGCACCCTGGATCATCATCATGCCGTCGACCAATTTGACCGTCGAAAACGAATGGCCGAGTCTGTCAAAACGCCAGTACTGGGTCAGGCCGGTGATCCAACTGGCAAAGATCGATCTGGCATCGGGCGAGACGGCCATCATCTTGCCGAGCTTGGAATGGGGCGCGATCAACTGGTGCCGACCATCGCGCTGGCCCGTCTCTTGGTCACGAACGCTGATGCTCTCGGCGGCTCCGGCGGAACGAAAGGTAAAGAGACGTTGCGGCCGTCCCGCGAAAGCCACGTCCACGATCGGCGATTCGGTCGTCTTCACGCGAAACGTCGCTCTACCATCTGTTCTGCGAAAAACATCGGTCGTTCCATCGATTGAGCAGACTGCGAAGTAACGGTTGTCGGGTGAGACCGCGATGTCTTGGATCGCATCGGGGTAGGCCTCCAGGGCGCGGACCGCGCCCGGGATATCCGTTGTCTCGAATCGTGCGGGGCTAGATGTCTGGAGCGTCTCGCTGCCAAGTGATGGACCCGAGCGACGCTGCCGGCTAGTCGAACGAACCGGCGGTAGTTGACTCCACGCTTGAATAGCGCTGGACCTCTTTCGCAAGATGTCTCGAACCTCGTCGACGCTAATGGCGAAATTCAAACTCTGACCGAGCTGAATCGTCCACGTATTGACCCCGACCAAACGTCCGTTGAAGTCGACCAGTGGTCCACCACTGTTTCCACCGGAGATCGCCGCCGTGGTTTGCAACCAAGTCATGTCGATCCCCTGACCCGGCATCTCCGACGCATCAACGCTGCCAAGAATCGACTCCTTCAAGCTTGCCGTGTCGCGGATCGCACTGACCACGCCTTCCGCAGCGGTGAAGTCGAGTCCTAGCGGCGATCCAAAGGCGGCAACTGGGGAGCCCTTGCGAGGCAATTGGTCCGCCAGGGGAAGTGGCTGGACGGCCAACCGGCTTGGTTCGACCTTCAGCACGGCCAGATCACGTCGCTCATCAATTGCGACAAAACCGATGGCCCGGGTGCGCTGAGAGTTGGGGTTCTTGACCGTTACCGACTTCGCACCCTCGATAACGTGATAGTTGGTGACGATCGTGCCATCGTTGTCGACGGCGAAGCCGCTACCTTGTGACTTTCCGTCCGCCAGTTCAACATCCAGCCGCACGACAGAGGGTTCCACCTGCTCGATCAAATCTGCGAAGGAGCCAGCACGAACGGGTGCCGAAGACGAGCCAAAGGCTGCCGCCCCTGGAGATGGTTCAACGGAAGACGTCTTGCCAGAAGATGCACTGGAGCCACTTGTGGGAATCCGGTTTCGATTGGGCCGCCGAGGAATTCGGACGCCCGAGTAGGGTGAACCGTAGTCGGATTCGCCGCCATAGTTCGGCGGAAGCTCATCAAAGTTACTGTCGTCACGTTCATCTTCCATGCCATACTCGCTTCCGTACTCCATCGGCACTTCATCCAAATCCTCCATCTCTTCATCCATGCCATAGTCGGCCCCGTAGTCAGGGGGTAACTCTTCGTCGTTGTCGCTTGTCGGCTCCGACGAATCGTCCATCCCATATCCGTCGCCGTAGTCGGGTTCTGTCTCCGAGTACCCGTCCCAAACGTTCGTACGACCACGATCTAGGTTCCAAACACTGTCAGGTTGCTCGCTCGGATCCGAAGGAGTCCCATTCGACTGATCTTCGACAGGATCGCTTGGCTCGGGGCGCGCTTGCCCGATGTTCCAATTCATCGAATTCGACGATTCCGCACCCTGGTTGGCTTGCTGCGAATCGCCTGACTCAACGGTGCTTCGCGCCGCGATGAGCTCTGGATCCGGAAGCAGTTCCAGTTCGTTCAGCTTGCTCAGCAGGACGAACGCGACCACGCCCGCACAGAGCAACAGCGCCGTCAGTGCCCCAATGATGATGGGGATATTCCAGTTGATCGATCCGCTTGGCGAAGGTGCCGCTGGGGCCGCTGACATCGGGCGGGGATGGGATCGAACCGGCCGGTGAGTCACCGTCGGTGCTGGCGGCAACGCGGAGAGGTCAAGATCGGGCGCGGCAACCGTTGGCGCCTTCAACACGGAAGGAATCTGAGACTGCTGACCACAGACCGGGCAGCGCATTTGCTGACCCTCGGATCCGACCGGAACCGCGACGATTTGCCCGCAGGGGCACTTCAACTGATGTGCCATCGAGATCGCCCCACGATGTACTAGGAATGAAGCAGGAACGCTCAGATTGTAACGCAACTCCCTCTACAGAAGTCGTTAATAATCCCTAACGTGGATCGACTACTCCTTGCGAACTCCGAATGCAAATGTCGTCCGCGTTTGATACGTCTGACCCGGTTTCAGGATGGTCGATGGGAAACTGGGCTGATTGGGGCTGTCTGGATAGTGCGGGGTCTCAAGACAGAACCCACCCCGGTACTCGTACGACTTGCCCGACTTGCCAGTCAAACGGCCGTCCAAGAAGTTCCCACAATAGAACTGGACAGCTGGCTCGTTCGTGCGAATCGTCAGCTCTCGGCCGGTGGCCGGATCGTAGACCTGGGCGGCCAATCGCATCCCATCGCCATCGGAGCTTCCGCGAAGCACGAAATTGTGATCGTAGCCACCGCCGAACTTGAGTTGCTCGTTCTCCACTTCGATCTCTTTGCCAATCGCCTTGGGCCTACGAAAATCGAAGGGCGTCCCCGCAACGTCCCGAAGCTCACCGGTCGGAATCAGGGTCTCGTCCACCGGCGTGAACTGTTCGGAATTCAACATCAACTGATGACTCAAAATGTTGCCGCTGCCTTCACCCGAAAGGTTGAAGTACGTGTGCTGAGTCAGGTTCACGGGCGTCGCCTTGTCGGTCGTCGCCATGTAGTCCACTGCCAACGTGTCATCGTTGCTCAGCCGGTAGCTGACGGTGACTTGCAGATTGCCCGGATACCCCTCCTCACCATCCTTGGCCAGATAGCTCAACTCCAATCCGGTCCAGCCGTTGCCTTGGATAGGCTTGGCATCCCACACGACCTTGTCCATGCCGATGATACCGCCGTGCAAATGATTCGGACCGTTGTTGGTGGCCAGCGTGTAATCGGTGCCATCAAGAGTGAACGATCCGTTTGCGATCCGATTTCCGTAGCGGCCCACGACGGCGCCGAAGTACGGTCGGTCAACCGCATTCATGTACCCTTCGACACTGTTGTAGCCAAGCGCAACGTCCCCTAGCTTGCCATCGCGGTCCGGCACCATGATCGATGTGATCGTGGCGCCGTAGTTCGTGACCTTGATCGTCGTGCCGCTCTTGTTCGCCAACGTGAACAATCGGATCCGATCAAAGTCCTGGACGGAAGTCTCTTGACCTCTGGCCCCAGACGCATGGGTCAGAGCAATCAAGCAGATCACCGTGGGAATCAGGCTACGTGTTGGCTTCATGGTGTGCGACCGCCGGCGGAGGAAAGAGCAAAGTACTAGCGAAAAAGATCTGGATCTGAGAAGTCCCGTCGTGGTACTTCCCTCTGGACGGGGACGTTGGACCGGCGACGCAATTCGGTCGCGGCAAGCCGTGCGGGTACTGGGCAAGCCGGGCCGCAATCGGCTCGGGAAACGTCGAATCCAGGCAATGAGTTTACCAGGACCAACACGACTTGACCGAACGCACAACCATGTTGCACCGCCTTGGGCAGCCGACGGACAGCCGACTTGCGGCTGCGTGCCTGGTGATCGCGCTGGCAGGCGGCCTTTCTGGCTGTGTGCGGCGACGAATGTCCGTGCGAACCAGCCCTGCGGGAGCAACGGTTTCGGTTGACAACCAAGTGATCGGCACCAGTCCGGCGGCAAGCAGTTTCCTCTACTACGGCACGCGTGAGATCCGAATTGAAAAAGACGGATTCCGTACCGAAACGATCCGCCGCCGATTCGATCCCCCTTGGTATCAGTTTCCCGGGATCGATTTCATTGCGGAAACGCTCTGGCCGGGCGAGATCCGCGACGAAAGAATCGTAGATGTCGAGCTGGTACCACGGACCATGGAATCGACGCCGACTATCCTGAGCCGCGCGGATCAACTTCGTGCCCAATCGAAAGCGGGCATGATTCCAGCTCCCGCACGATGACCTGTTCGCCGCCCGAGTATGGTGAACGGCCGGTTGGTGGAGTGAACAGCTAAGGCCAGGCGGCTTCACAGCTGTACGTTGTGTCGGCCTTCCAGGTCTCCTTATGCGTCAACCTAAAGCTGAAGCTTCGAATTCGACACATGCCTTCCGGCTCGCTGTCGCGACACTGATTTTGGCTGCGGTCACGCTGGTTGTCTTCGGTCTCTTTCGCGGCGTCATTCTGGGCAATGATCGACTTGCCTTTCGAGACGTCAGCCATTTCTACCATCCGCTGTACGACTATCTGCGTCAGCGTACTGCATCAGAGTGGCTGCCGGCATGGAACTCTTTGGATCAAACTGGGATCCCTCTTTGGGGTGA
>JBCCUO010000111.1:0-8307 GCA_039196805.1 Planctomycetota bacterium
CGGGTCATACACCATGCGAACGCGAACATTCCTGAGTGGGACTTCGCCTTCGTTGACCACGAAGCCACGCACCAAACGAAACTCGTTGACGGTCACCAGATCCAGGCTGTCCAGTCGAGTCGAGAAATCGATGTTCGGTGGGTCAGGGTTGTAGGCGATCACGCAAGCTTGGGCGGTTGCGCGTTGGCCACCACTGGTCGATGCTGTGACTTGGATGCATTTTTGCCCTGGCGTGGTAGGAGTGAAGCCGACGCTCCGCTCCCAAACCTCACCCGGATTCAGCACGCCCGACTCCTTCTCTTTGCTGACGTCCACCTTTCCCTCGATGGCGTCCAACATGCTCTCACTTCCCACCACTTCCAGCAGGGGACGGTCCAGAACTCGGTCGCCCGTATTCTCGACGATGATAACAAACGCGGCCGGTTCACCGACGGTCGTCGACTCACGACGTGCTTGAACGGACAGCGCCAACGATGGCCGATAAACATCGGTTTCCACCACCGCACTTTGAAACAATCCCTCTGCGCTTTCGGCTTGAAACGTCAGTCGGACCGGATTCTGCGAAACCATCGATAGGTTGAATTCCCGTTCCATCTGCGCCGGGATATCACCCAATTCCCAGATCAGCCGATCTCCCTCTTCACGGTAGGCCAGATCCGATCCGCGAAGTTGGACGCCCGGCGGAATCTGCACTTGAACGCGCACCGCCGTCGCCGTCTCATCGCCGGGATTGCCGACATTGACAACCACGGGAAACGGCGTGTTGTACGATGCAACCTCAGGTGCACCTAGTCGTAACCGCAGGCCGGGGGCGCTCCAGGTTACATACGCCTGACCCTGTCCCAGCGTCATCGTCGGCAGGTTGTCTGATTCGCCACCCGGCCGGATGACCTTGACGTCGATCACGGCGGATCCCTGAGCGCCTTCCATCGGAACCAGCGTCGCCGGGGCGAAACCGGATTCGTCGACTTCGACCTCGACAACCGAGTCCCCAGCAGTGCCGGCAAAGCCTGCAAGTTCCGGTTGCATCAGTTCGTACCGAACCTTCCAACCGCGTGCCGGAAAGGTGCCTTCGGCTCGGGTCACCCGGGTACGGAGTGTCACGTTGGTGCCGGCGGAAACCCGTTGGGGTCTTGGAAATTCCCATCGTGCGTCCACCCAATAGATCGTGGCGGTCGCTTTGCGTTGATCCCAGCACTCGCTTTCTGGGGCCAGTACCGTGACCCGGCTGGTGCCTTCGCTTGGGCTGCTGAGCGTCAACCAGGTTTGCCCTTTCTCCAGCTGGATATCGTCACCCGCGTTCAAATTACCTCGAGTGATCAACGTGCGTTTGGTGCTCGTCACGCCGCGGGCGAACGATGGGTCCTGTTTCTCGGCCCGTTTGACGCCGGCCAGCTTGTGCAGCAGCCCTGGGTCGTCGTCGCCAACCTGAATGAAGGTCCCCACGCTGTCGGGCGTCAGCATCCATTCCAACGGCTCGCCCATCTGCAAGTAACCGTCTGTCCCGCAGATCCCGCTCAGCAGCGTGACTTCACCACCGACCGGAGCAATGATCTTCTGAGGTGACAACAGGATGCACCCGCGTTTGCCACGGTCGGGAAGCCGCAGCAAGTCTTTCATGTCGCATTCGTTGCCCAACAAGACAGCTGGGGGGCCGGTCGCGCAAGAACCGTTGCAAGGCGCACTGGGAACGCAGGCTTGCGGCTGAGCCCCCGACCCGCAAATGCCACCCTGTCCGGGCGTTAGGCAGGAAGGTGGATCGATCGGCTCGGGAAAGGCCGGCGTCGGAAACTGGAATGAGTGCAGGTTGCTGCAGGTCTCGGACAATCGAGAGCGAAGGCGACTGAGCAGTTCATTGTCCTGGCAGGGGAGCGCCAGTTCCGTCGTGATTGGCAGCGGCTGAAACAGCCTTGCGCCGTTGGGATCGACAGCGGGCAGTCTTAGGTTGCTGCATCCGGTGGCGCAAACCATCAACACCAGTGCGATCGCGACGGCCCAATGACGAACGCCGGCGACGGGCTGTCGGTCAGCCTGCGCGGGTCGATTGTCGGTGGTGGGAAGGATCGGGTTCATCGGTCCATCAGTCGCATCCTGCGAAAGTCAGCCGGTTTCCACTAGCGTCCTTCGCGTTCGGTCCTGGTTGTGTCGAACGCTATGGGCGTCCAACGAAACGTAGCACGCTAAACGAGGAGATGATGCGTTTTGGCAACCTAGAATGTTGAGGAAACGCAACGCGGACGTTGGGATCGTGCGCGTGGTGGCGGTGGTAGCGGTTAGCTGTTGGCGATTGGCATGGACCGCTTGGCGGTACGGCTTGTTGATTCAATCAGCCGGCATCGCGGTAGCGTCCGGCTCCTTACGCCTAGCTGTTGGCTACGCGTGAAGAACCCGCGTGCTCGCGAGCGTTCGGCTTAGCAAATCGAGCGACGGGAGAGCGCCTGCGGCGTTTGTTCCTTTTCCATCGTGCTCCTGCTCAGTCGCTTCGACGGTGCTCGTAGTCGAGGACCTCCGGTTGAGGCTCCTCTCAAGGCAGTTTCACGATTCGAGAATCGATGACGAGCACCCGCACCGCAGTGCTGAGCACGAGCACGAGCACGAGACTTGTGAAACATAAGATCACCTAAGCCGGACGCTCTCGCGCGCACTGCGGCTCATGTTTTGGCCATCCGTGGATCGAATCATGACCTATCCTTTTGCGGTCGATTCCGTTTGCCTCCAGTGCCGCGTCATGTTTTTTTCGCAACCGGTCCTGCACGATCCTGTCGCCCAGGCTGACGAACTGCGTCGTTGGCGAGCCGGCCGCATCCGTATGCAGAAGGGCGTCTTGGAAGGAGTCTCGCGTCGGCGATTCGCCGCTTCCATCTCCGTGGCGGAAGTTTGGTGGCGAGCCAAGTATGGACGACCTCGTGGGGACTTCTGCTATCTGGACTACCACCAACCGTGGGGCATGCCCGGCTTCCTGACCCTAGACTACGTCCACTCGGGTGAAGGAGCGTCCTACAAGACCTTTGTGGGGGCCTGCCGCGTTTTGGACGACATCGCACAGCTTCGAGGAGCCCAAGCGATTGTCGCTCACGTGACGAACGCGTCGATCAGCGATCGACTTCTCCATCGTCTTGGCTGGGAGCGTCACTTGGAATCGTGGTCAGGACGTCACTGGATCCGTCGATTCTACGACGGCTATCCCGAGTTTTCGGCAGCCGCTTTTGACCGCTAGCACCAGGCTCGCCCGGTGTGGCAAAAAGTGCCGGCTACCCAGCCGCAGCCGCAAAAAACGTGGTCGCGATCCTGAGTACGAGTAGGGCGGGAGAGCGAAGACCTGTTTGCCAGCTCAACGCCGTTTGTTTCCTGACCGCCAAAAGCAAAAAGCTGACCGCTGACCGCCAAAAAAACCTACGACTCGGACTGTTCCAACCCGTAGTCCTTGATCTTTTTGTGCAGCGTATTCCGATTGATCCCCAGTTTGGCCGCTGCCTTGGTTTGAACGCCGCCACACGCCTTGAGCACCTGGGCGATCAACTCCTTTTCCACGCGGTCCACAACCGCTGCGTGCACGCCATTGCTTCCGCCGCTGTGGATTCCGCGACTGACCACCTCACGCGTCAACGTGTCGAAGTCGCCGGCCGCCGAGTCGGAAAGAGCGGACTGCTGTTGATCCGTGACGCAAAACGGGAGCAGATCGCGGGTGAATTCGTCGGTCTCCGCCATCACGACGGCCCGTTCGATGTAGTTCTGCAACTCTCGGACGTTGCCGGGCCAGGGGTAGTCCTGCAGCGCTTCCATCACATCGGGGGCTAGGTGAGCGACGTAGCGGTCGTTGATCTCGTTGTACTGGTCCAAAAAGTGGGACACCAATGCAGGCACGTCTTCGCGCCGTTCACGCAACGGTGGGATCAGGATTGGAACGACATTCAGTCGCCAATATAGGTCCTCGCGAAAGCTGCCCTGCTTGACTTCTTCCATCAGATCGCGGTTGCTAGCCGCGATGATTCGAACGTCCGTGTGCAGAGTCGTGGTGTCACCGACTCGCTCAAATTCCTTTTCTTGCAGCACCCGCAATAGTTTGACCTGCAGCGTCAGCGACGTGCTGTTGATCTCATCCAGAAAGATCGTGCCACCACCAGCGGCTTCGAATCGTCCCTCACGGTTGGCCACGGCGCCCGTGAATGCCCCACGCACATGACCGAACAGCTCGCTTTCGAGCAGACTCTCGCTCAAAGCCCCGCAGTTAACACGCACAAACGGCCCACCGCCGCGATGACTCAAGCGGTGAACGGCGGCCGCGATCAACTCCTTGCCAACCCCCGTCTCGCCCAGGATTAAGACCGAGGCGTTACTGACAGCGACACGACGCGTGATTCGGTAGACCTCTTGCATCGCCGGCGATGTGCCGATGATTCCGGGCATCAAAGGCCCGACTGGGTTCGGTGGCGAGGTACCAACAATCGACATTTAGGCAGCGTGTCTTTCTCTGTCAGGACTGGCTTCGGTGAACGATACCTCTCCCCGCAAATTCAATACAGCCCCATTGCGCCGCCACACAACGAAACCCTTCGCCCCGAAGTGTTACCCGGAAAGCTGCTCAAGAGCCAGAAGCCGAAAAGCTCGACGCTGCGTAGCAGACAGTTCGGGAAGCCGTTGATTTCGCTCCAGTTCATCCAAGAGCGGTTGCAGGCCCAGTGGTGTCTCGGGCGACGCCAAAACCCTGACCGGGCCGAGTGTCGGATCGGACCAGCGGTCGGCGCCAAAATACCGGGACGGGGAACCATAGAAGCCAATCGCGATTTGACCACCCAAAGGATTGCGTCGAACTCGGTCAACCAGCTCAATGGGTCCGTAATCGGCAAGCTGGGTCTTCGAGAGAATCACGCGAACATCGCTGCTGACGGCCAGCTGGCTCTCCATCTCGCCAACGCTGGAGACGAAGGCAACCTCGAAGCCAGTTTGAGTCAGTGATTGCTCCAGCGAAACCCGCTGATTCAGGCGTGTTTCGACCAACACCGCTTGCGGACGATCCGTCAGCCTGCCCATCTCAGCGAGCCGGCTCCTGACCTTCGAGGCCCCCGGATAGGGCCGCTGAGGCGAAAGACGAGTGATCGCGGCCGCCGCTTCGTAGCGAATCAGTGGCTCGCCGTGCTCGGTCGCTTGGACCAACGAGGTCAAATTCGGCTGCTCACCACGCAACAGAACATCGGTTTCGAATTCATCGGATGACTGATCGATCAACCGCAACAGCACCACCACGGCAGCAAGTTGCTGTGACTCTTGCGCGGCACGAATCAGCTCCAAGAGTTCGGCTCCATAAAATGCACCGGAGTACGACTTCTTCAGCGATTCCTTCTGTTCGACATCGCCCCAGAAGGGGTCGACCATCAACCGGTAGTTCAGGTCGGCGATCAAGGCTTGTCGGAATGCTTGCTCGGGAATCGTCCCCAGCTGAAGCAATCGGTTCGCGGCGTCCACCGATGCCAACGCAGCCACGAATCGCCGCTCGGTTCGGACCATGTCGACACCATCTCGATCTGCATTGATCGAAAACACAGTCGTCGGATCACTCAACGTCGACGTTTCGTTGGCAATGGCGATCGCGTCGCGAAGCTGCATCTGCAGCAACTGGATGGTTTCATCTCGCGACGGCAATCGCCCCCAGCGTTGCATCGCGGCATTTGCCGCGCGTCCCCGAATCGACTCGGAGGTCGATTCGGAATGCAGCACCACCATCCAATCGCTCAACGCTTGCTCGCGATTGATCTGCTGTAGCGAGTCGATCGCACTTCCCCTCGCCGGCTCGTTGCCGTGCGTCGCGATCTGTCGCAGCGCCTGAGTCGCGGGTTCCCCCAGGCTCTTCATCACTTCGATCAGTGGCTGCGGATTCGAAACCGGAAGGCCGGCACCGGTCAACGCGCTGACCAGAGGAACGATCGCCGCGTCGCCGGCGGCCAACAACCTGCGAAATCCGGCCAACTGTTCGTCTGGATCAGACGACTGGACCTGACCAATGGCCTCACCCAGTCGCTCGGGTGCTTCAACCTGCTTCCTGCGTGAGGCGGTCAGGGATTCAGCGAAGTCGCGTGCCGCCTCAGACAGGTCGGCACGGCCCGCGATGCGAACCATCACAGCAGGCTCCAGATTGGCAGCCACGGCAGCTTGATCCGTGTCACTCAAATTTTTCTTGGCGGTCGACTCCAATAGGCGGTTCAGATCAGACCACTTGGCAAGTCGGGTCAGCGCCGCAATCGCTTCACCCAGCGACACGTTGTCCTTGGTCGAATGGGCAAGCCACTGCGCTGCCAGCGGGTCAGCGGGGGCTGTCGCTGCAGCGGAGTTGGAATCGGGTGTCGCGAAGAAATCTTGGGCGACCGATCGTTCACTGGCAACCATCAGGAGTGCCAGCGCGCCAAACAGGGTCAGACGAAGACAAGCAGTCATGGAACTTGGGATTTCAGCGGAAGAAACGGTCGCGGGGCGGCCCCATCGTAGTCCGTCCGGGCCGTATTTCAGTGGCCGGTCATGGAATGGGCCAATCGGGCTCCGCCCGGGTGGCCAGCCACGCGCTGGATTGTGCGGATTATCCGCCCCTACGGCACCCGAATCGCCGTTGATTACAAATTGTGTCGATCGGCGACGCGGCAACGTTTTGCCAGTAAACTGAGGACCGTCGATCAAATCCTCTCGGCGCGAGAAAGGGATCAGGCACCGATAGCCGGAAGGGCCCTTCGGGTGCTTCGCACTATCGTTGCCTGCCGCCTTTTCCCCGACCCTGACTCTCACTCCTCAGTTCTGACGATATTCTCCATGCCCGTTTCACGTCGCAATTTCCTTGCCGCGTCCGGCGCCACGATGGCGGCGGCAAGTGCTTACCTGCAATCCAAAGTGGTCGCTGAAGAAGCAGAGCCCAAGTCCGCCGCGGAAACGCCCGTCGTCGGTTTCATTGGAACTGGGATTCGTTATCACACTGCTTTGGGCAGCGGAGCTATTGGTTTCGCTCACTGCGCTAAGATCGCGGACGTCGATGCCGCCCAGGCGGGACGCGCTTGGCAAAAGGCGATGGACATCCATCGTGAAAAAAGTCGCCCCATCGACATGACCTGCCATGAAGACTATCAGGCGGTCCTGGACGACAAGTCGATCGACTTGGTTGTGGTGGCCTCTCCCGATCATTGGCACACCAAACACGTCATCGACGCGCTCAATGCCGGCAAAGATGTTTACTGCGAGAAGCCTTTGACGTTGACGATCGACGAAGGCAATCTGATCGAGCAGGCGATCGAGAAGACGGGCGGCATTGTGCAGGTCGGCACGCAGCAGCGAACGGAGTACGACAGCCGATTTGTTCAAGCAGCCGCAATGCTTCGTGATGGACGCGTCGGAGATCTCAAGAAGGTCACCGTTTGCATCGGAGGCTCGCGTGAAGCGGTACCACTGCCCATTGTCGATCCTCCCACATCGCTGAACTGGGAAAAATGGCTCGGTCAGTGTCCTGTCGTTGACTACCGCTCGCTGGACAAAGTGTCTGACACGACAGGCTGGGGTGCGGGGCATCCTTTCAGCCGAGCCCATCGTTACTATCGCTGGTTTTATGAGTACTCCGGCGGCAAGCTGACAGACTGGGGAGCGCACCACGTGGACATCGCCATGCTGGCCATGGACAAGCTGGGCGACGATATCGGTCCGATCGAAATCGACCCGATCTCGGTAACCCACCCGGTCAAATTCGTCGATGGCATGCCTCAGGACGATGATCGATTCAACGCCGCGACCAAATTCAACGTCGTTTGCCGGTTCGCGGATGGCGTCGAGATGCATGTGCGCGATACGGCGCAAGACGATTTGGGCTTCGAGAACGGGATCATGTTCCAGGGCACCAACGGCCGCTACCTGGTCAATCGCGGGAAACTGGTTGGCAAGCCAGTCGAGTTGCTGAAAGACAATCCCCTTCCGGGCGATCCATTCGAGATCGTGTATGGGCGACCGAAACCAAAGTCGCACATGGCACACTTCTTTGACTGTGTGAAGACCCGCAAGCAACCAATCAGCGATGTCAAGAGCCACAATGCGATGCTAAACGTTTGCCACGCCGTGAACATTGCCATGCGACTGGGACGCAAAGTGACGTATGATCCGAAGACGCGGCAGTTCGTCGATGATGCCATGGCCAACACTTTCGTGAAGCGCGAGCAGCGTCAGGGATACGAAATCACCGTCTGAGAGCCGTCGGAGACAGTTACGTCTCAAGCCTGACTGTCGGGCGCCGACGTCCGAGTTGCTGAGATCCCACGCAACTGGGGCCTTGGGGCAACGATCGAC
>JBCCUO010000112.1:0-8270 GCA_039196805.1 Planctomycetota bacterium
CGCCGAGCGTACTCGAGCGGCGTTTCCAGACAGATGAGACGCACTTACGCGTGGGGTATTGGGCATGATGGATGCCGATCTAGTTCTTGAGTTCGTCGAAGAAGCCCGCGAACACCTCGCTGACGTCGAAATGCAGTTGCTTCAAATTGAGGCGATGGGCGAGGACATCAATGACGACTTGGTCAACACGGTTTTCCGTGCCATCCACTCCGTCAAGGGTGCCGCTGGTTTTCTTGGCCTGACCCAGATCAACAACGTTTCCCACCGTTTGGAAAACGTCTTGGGTAGGGTGCGAGATCACCAGTTGATTCCCAATCCATTCAATGTCGACGTGATGCTGAAGGCGGCCGACCGCGTTCGAAATCTGATCGAGGAGGTCGATTCCAGCAACGAAACCGACAACGCCGAGCTTTGCGCCAAGTTGGACGAACTGCTCGCTGAGAAAGACGGTGGTGACGCGGTCGCTGAGACTGAAAAACACCTGGAAACAGCTGAATCGGCCGTCGCCGCCGCCTCCCAAGGCCTCGACAACGATGAGTCTTCCGATTCCGAGTCTCCCACGACTGAGTCAGCGGCCACCGATTCATCGGACACCGATTCACCCGCGCCGCAAGCCTCCAACGACAGCGGTGACGATTCCGAAGGCAGCCAGGAAGCAGCCCCCGAAAGTGCTTCGGAAACGCCGGTGGCTTCGGCTGAATCGAACGCGGAGGAATCCAATCCGGCACCTGAAGCTAAAGCTGCCCCCGAAGCCAAACCCGTTGCCGAAACGGCTGTTGCGGCTCCACCGAAGGCTCCCAGCGCCGCTTCCAAATCTGCCGCTCCGGCAGACGCCACGATCCGCGTCAGCGTTCGCGTCCTGGACCGATTGATGAACCTTGCAGGTGAATTGGTCCTCAGTCGCAATCAGTTGCTGCGGGTCTTGGGTGAACAGACACGCAACAGCTCGAACCTGGACTCGATCGCCGGCGGCCTGGACCAGGTCACGACCGAACTGCAAGAAACGATCATGCAGACTCGGATGCAGCCGATCGGGAATGTCTTCAACAAATTCCCTCGCGTCATCCGCGACTTGTCGTCCACGTTGGGAAAGAACATCTCTTTGAAGATGGAAGGAACCGAGGTCGAAACCGACAAGACCATCGTGGAGGCAATCGCGGATCCATTGACCCACCTGGTTCGCAATTCGTGCGACCACGGGATCGAAGATCCCAATACACGAACCGCGGCCGGCAAACCTCCGGGTGGGAACGTGTTCTTACGAGCGTTCCACCAGGCCGGCAAAGTGGTCATCGAGATTGTCGACGACGGAGCCGGCATGGATCCTGCTAAGCTTCGCACCAAAGCGATTGACAAGGGAGTGATCACCGCCGAGGCAGCTTCCCAAATGGATGATCGCGACGCGGTCAACCTGATCTTTGCCCCTGGTTTCTCGACCGCCGAAGCCGTGACCGATGTGAGCGGTCGAGGTGTGGGCATGGACGTCGTTCGCACCAACATCGAGAAGCTGGGTGGTGCGGTTGAAGTCGAATCCAAGCTGGGCAAGGGATCGACCATTCGAATCACGTTGCCTCTGACGCTTGCCATTGTGCCCGCAATGATCGTTTCTGCAGACGGCACCCCCTATGCCCTGCCGCAGTCCAACATTGTGGAACTGGTGCAGACCGGTGGTTCGGAAAAACGAGTGGAACGCGTCAGCAACGCCGAAGTGTTGCGGCTTCGTGGCTCATTACTGCCGCTGGTACGCCTGCGTGCCGCGTTAGGTCTTCCGATCATGGACGAAGAGGGTCTCGATGCGACGAAAGAACAGCAGTTGGTCGTCGTCGAAGCAGGCCGCAATCGGTTTGCCGTCGCCGTCGACCGCGTTCTGGACAGCGAAGAAATCGTCGTCAAGCCGTTGGGCCGTCACCTGTCGAGTCTTCCGCTGCTGGCGGGATCGACCATCTTGGGTGATGGACGAGTGGCGATGATCTTGGACGCTGCGGGCATCGCAAACCAGACGGAGATGTCGACTGACGGCGAATCGCGTGCCGACGTCGAGATCAGCGAATCGACCGAGGCCGAGCAAGGTGACATGCAACGCTTGGTGCTGCTGTCGGTCAGTGATTCAGATCACTTCGCGGTCTCCATGGACGTGGTCAGCCGAATCGAACGCGTCAAAGCCGACGCCATCGACTGGGTGGGTGAGCGTCGCGCGTTGCAGTACCGTGGCGGCACACTGCCGTTGCTGGGACTGGAAGAGGCGATCAGCGTTTCGGAGATCGAAGAAACCGACTTCATCCACATTGTCGTGTTCAAGGTTTACGGCCAAGAAGCTGGCTTGATCGCTCCGCGTCTGGATGACATTCGTGATTGCGACATCAGCAAGAGCACCGACACGTGTGGACAACCGGGTGTCGCGGGCGTGGCCGTGATCGAGGAACGCACGACGCGCATCTTGGACCTCTATGGCATTTCCGAAATCGCGCGGCCGGAATGGTTTGAACGCAAGATGGGCGAGCACGGTCACGACGACGAAGAACCGCGTGATCTACGCATCTTGGTCGCCGAAGACAGCCCATTCTTCCGCAACTTCTTGGTCAATACGCTGGTAGGCGAGGGCTACAAGGTCACCGCCGCCGAAGACGGTGAGGAGTGCTGGAGCGTTCTGTGTGACACACCGAACGACTTCGACCTTCTGATGACCGACATCGAGATGCCCGAGCTGGATGGCTTCGGGTTGACTCGCCGCGTTCGCGAAGACGGACGCTTTGGATCGCTGCCCATCATCGCACTCAGCAGCCTTGCCGACGACGCTTCCGTGCAAAAGGGCCTGGATGTTGGAGTCAACGATTATCAAGTCAAGATGAACAAGCCGGAACTGCTGGCCAGCATTCTGAAGCTTACCGCCGCCTGCACGTCCCGATAACCGAGGAACCGATCACATGACTGACCTTCAAACGATTGAAAACGAGATCGATGCGGATCCAGAGTCGATCAAGCTCGTCACGTTCACCGTGGGTGAGATCGTCTTGGGCCTCGACATTGCTCAGGTGCAAGAGATTGGTCGCCACTTAGACGTCACCAAGGTCCCCGGTGCCTCGCCCATGATTCACGGCGTCGTCAACTTGCGAGGCGACGTGGTGACGGTCTTGGACCCGCACCGAATCTTTGGCATCGAGCCGAGCCAGAGCCCTGAGAACTGCCGCAACCTGATTCTCAACCTTGGTGGCGAACGAATTGGCGTGTTGGTGGATCAAGTGTCTGACATCCTGTCGGTCAAATCGAGCGAGCTTTCGCGACGCCCTTCGAACATCAGCTCGATTGATCGACAGTTCATCGACTCGGTCTACCTTCGCGATGAAGAGATCGTCGTTGTCTTGAACGCGACTCAGTTGATCGACGCGATCGAACAACCAAGTGATCAGGCCAAGGTTGCCTGACCACTAGCGACCAGGTTCCGCACTCAACGAATGCGGAACGGGTCGACGATCGTCGCGGAACTGTCGATCGAAAGAACGCGCGGGTTGGACCCGTGCGGTGCAGGGAAATTAATCACGAGGGAAGTTCGGTGCACGGTCGAGGATGCATTCCCATTGCCTGTCTGGCGATTGCCAGTTTGGCCTGTGCCTGGCTGCCGATCGCCTACTATGGCTACGGCATACGCGGACACTGGCAACGGTCATCACAGCGCTGGGAATCCGCGAATGCACAAACGGAAGTGGAATTACAGCGTTCACGGGATCAACTGCTCCGCAACCGTTTAGCACACCGCTGCGCGGCGAATAAGCAAGCGATCGAGGCGAAGCTTCAAACACTTGCGCAACAACTGCGGTGGTTGTGTGCCGATCCGGCAACAGCCGACGCGTTTCGCTACCTCGGAAAAGGTTTCGATCGTTTTGGCCACCAAAGCGGGATCAAAGCGAGCGAATTCCAAGAACTGCGCGGCGACCTGGGCCATTTTTATGATCAGGTGTTCGCCAAGACCGTTCGTCTGACGTCGGGGCAAGAACTGCCGGAGGTCGGCGTTCCCAACGATCTGTCAAACTTGTCCGTCGCCATTCAGGCCAAGTACATCAGTCAGAATCCGCATTCGATTGATCGAAAATCGTTGTTGGACAAGACAGACTGCGACACGTACTACGATCGTGCCCACGCCGTCTGCCATCCACGGTTCCGCGCTTATCAGCAGACACATGGTCTCGGCGACATCCTGTTGATCAGGGAATCAACGGCCGACGTCATCTATACCGTCAACAAATCGATCGACTTTGCCTGTAACCTGCAAGAAGCCTCGTTGCTCGGCGACGATCTGAACCGCGTCTTCCAGGCAGCGCGAGCACTCGAACCATCCGATGCGCCGGTGTTTGACGGCTTCAAATCGTACTTGGCCGACTATGGTCGGCAATCAAGCATGGTCGCGGCGCCCGTCTTTGCGGACGACGACTGCATCGGCGTGGTCGTGGTCCGATTTCATGCCGAACAGCTCGCCCCGGTTGCCAAGTCGACTGCGGGACGACTCTCGTCTGAGACTCGCGTCTTGTCCGCGGGGCAACCTCTGCAGCCGACCGTCCAGATTGTCACGGCCGATGCGAACACGGCCGGCGTCGATTCGAAGCTCGCCGTGTCTCCCCGTCGTGCACGCTCTTCGCGACTGACCAAATCGATCATTGGACGCGTGTTCGGCGATCTGCCTGCCGTCGTCCAGGAGGACGACGTCGCCGTCGCCTCCGCGAAGGTGGATGTGCCGGGTATCGATCTGGCGATTGTCAGCACCAAGCCTTCGGTGACCGCGCATAACGTCGAGACAGCCGGAACCAGTCAACGCACTTCCGTGTCTCCTCCCGGTCTTCTGACGCCGCTTGGACTTGCTACCGTCTTGGCCGTCGCCCTCACCGCTTCGGTCGTCATCCTGTATACGCAGCCTGTCCGGCGATCTGCGAATGAGTTGGCTAAGATCAATCAGTCGGACGACCCAACAGCGATGCGGATGTCCGTCGAGGGCGTGACCGGGGAACTGGCGACCCAGTTCAATCGTTACGCCGAATGTGTGGAACGCTCCTATCAGCAGATCGCAGCCTCGGCCGGGAGCCTTTGCCGAGCCGGAGAAGAACTGGAATCGCATTCCAGTGTGCCCATGCCTAAGGCTTCTGGCGACGACTGGGACGAACCGTGCGATCCGACCGTCGAGTTGAAGGAAAGTCTGCGAGACGTTTCAGGCAACACAACGAAACTGGACCAAATCGTTCGGTCGATGGTGACAACCATCGACCAAATGCGATCAACAGTCTCCGAGATCGCGGACAACGCGAAACAGTCGGCCGGCGCAACCGGTTCCGCGGCAGCGGCAGCGGAGGATTCCTCCGCAAAAATCCGCGAACTCAATGATGCTGCCAAGGAGATCGGCGGCGTATTGGAAGTGATCCAGGACATCGCCGAGCAAACCAACTTGCTGGCACTCAACGCCACCATCGAAGCAGCGCGTGCCGGCGAAGCCGGGAAAGGCTTTGCCGTCGTTGCCACCGAGGTCAAGCAACTGGCGACGCAAACCGCCGCGGCAACCGAGGACATTGGGAAACGCATCGAAGCGATTCAAAGGAGCACCAACGTTGCCAACCACTCGATCGATCAGATCGGTGGCATCGTCCGGAAAGCCGATCAACTGACGGCTGCCATCACCGCCGCTGTGGAACAACAGGACTCTCACGGTCAGCAGATCAGTGAAGAGATTCATGCGGCCGCCACGGCTTCACAGAGCGTGGCAGACTCGGTTGACCGGTCCATCACGATCGCGGCGGACTTGGCGCGACCGGCCCGCAAAGATGGCACAGGTGATCCGGCTGCGGATACCCCTTCGGATTTCGAAGCGGATTCGGCAAGGGAAATCCTCCGCTTAGCAGCGGATATCCAATCGTTTGTACATCAGAGTCACGTCCAAGCAAGTGACGATCGGAATGGTGAAACCGGTCGAGGAAGGCCTCGCGGTAGTGGGAATACTGTGATGGGGAGTTCAGGGCAGAATCAATGAAGAAGCTACGTGTTCTAGTTGTCGACGATTCGATCATCTTTCGCATGGTCGTTCGCGAGTGCTTTAGCGAGCTTCCCGGCGTGGAAGTGGTCGCGGCGGCCAAAGATGGCATCGACGCCATCGAGAAGATCAAACAACACAAACCGGACTTGGTGACACTGGACGTGCACATGCCCGGCAAGGACGGGATCGAGGTGCTGCAAGAACTTCAGCGGTTGAAGATCGACACCTGCGTAATCATGGTCAGCAGCGAGACCAGTCGGGGTGCGGCGACAACGACGAAAGCCCTGCAGATCGGCGCGTTCGACTTCATTCTGAAACCCAACAAAGATGATCGACAAGCCAACAAACGGGAGTTGAAAGCTCAGTTGTCCCGACAGATCGACCAACTGAAACGGCATCAGTCTCATGCCCCCGTCCCGGCCGCGCCCACCGCGAAGCGACCAGCGACCGGTGTGCGTAAGAGTGGCGGTGAGAAAGCTGCCTCCAATTTTCGCCCGGAAGCGATTTGCATCGGAATCTCGACTGGCGGTCCGCGCGAGCTTAGCAAAGTGATCCCCGCGCTCTCGAAGAACATCCAGGTTCCGATTCTGATCGTCCAGCACATGCCGCCGCTGTTCACGGCGACGATGGCACAGAGTCTGGACCTGAGCGCGAAGCTGACCGTGGTCGAGGGCAGCGACGGTGCAGCCCTGCAACCAGGGCACATCTACATCGCGCCGGGTGGCAAACAGATGCGTCTGACCGGAGTTGCGGGCGCGTCGCGAATTGAAATCACCGACGACCCACCGATCCGGGCCTGCAAACCAAGCGTCGACTACCTGTTCGAATCAGCAGCCAGTCACTTTCGGCACCGACTTTTGGCCATTGTGATGACCGGAATGGGCGACGATGGCACCCGCGGCTGCAAAACCGTTGCTGCCAAGGGCGGTCAGGTCTGGGCCCAAGACCGCAACACCTCGACCGTGTACGGCATGCCCCGCAGCGTGGCGGAAGCCGGTTTGGCGGACCAGATTCTCTCCAGCCAGGAGATCATCGCTGGGATCGAACGTTGCGGATCGCAAAGCCTGGCGGGCTGCCGCTCCTGATCAGTAGGCCGCCCCGATACTAACGTCGCTAAGTAAGCCACCAAGCACATACAGCATTGACCGGACTCCCTAACATGTCATCCACACTCAACACCTCTCCGACCGCCGCGACGTTATCGACCGGCATCCTGGGTGATCCCGTTGTGAAGGTGCTCTGTGATCGACTCTACAAGTGGTGTGGCGTACACATGGAGTCGAGCAAGGGGTACCTGATTCACAACCGTCTGCGCGACCTCATTCGCGATACAGGCGCCAAGGACTTGGCCGACCTGATTCGAAAAGCCGAATCGCCTAGCGGCATGGCCGTTCGCGATCGCATCATCGATCAGTTGACCACCCACGAGACCCTTTTCTTCCGTGACCAGTCACCGTTTCAGGCATTGGCAACCGAGATCGTCCCCGAGATTCGCGCGGCGACGCCAGCCGGCAAACCTCGTTTGCGGATCTGGTCAGCCGCCTGCAGCAGTGGGCAAGAGCCGTACAGCATCGCGATGACGCTATGCGACAGCATCACCGACATCGCTCTTTGGGATGTGTCCATCCTGGCTTCCGACGTATCCAGTGGAACCGTCGCCGAGGCTAGACAAGGGAAGTATCAAGACCACGAGCTACGGCGCGGTTTGCGAGCAGATCAACGGAAGCAGTATTTTCATCAGCAAGCCACCGACTGGGTCGTCAGTGATAAGCTGAAGCGGATGATTGAGTTTCAGGTTCGCAACCTTTGCTCGAGCAACCTTCCGACGGGACCGTACGACATCATCTACTGTCGCAACGTGCTGATCTATTTCCCAATCGAAGATGCTCGCCGTGTTTTGAAGAACCTGGCTACACGTCTGGCGCCGAAGGGTCGCCTGTTCGTCGGCTGCAGCGAAGTCTTGACCGAGGTAGACGACTTCCTGGCAGCCGAGCCCTGCGGTCGCGCCACGTGCTATCGGCGAACGCCAAAGAGTACGTCCAATTAGTTGGCAGGTGGGGGCGAAGCTGAATAGCGCTCAATCGCCTCGTCGGTCTTGCGCCGAAGCCTCTTGAGCACGTCCGCGTATTGGGCATCGCGGGCAAGGTTCTTCAACTGATCGGAATCGACTTGCCGATCGTGGAGGTATTCGAACACAGGATTCTGAAGGAAGTATCTTGCGTAGGTAAACCGCTGCGTGCGAATGCCTTCCCACTTGGGA
>JBCCUO010000113.1:0-8166 GCA_039196805.1 Planctomycetota bacterium
CGACATGGCAAAAAGCGGGCGACTGAACACAAGCAGGTGGGGAGTCATGGCAACTCGGTAGGCGGGTGTCGATCCAGATCGGCTTGCTCAGTTTAGTCCCACAGCGTGACGCGTTGGATCGACAATGTAGCCCGCTTTCTCCGAGGGCCGGGCCTATCTGGGTTTGTACTCGTGCTCAGGCGTCTCGTCGGTACTCCTACGCGATTGCGGCGTTTCGCGAATGCTTTCGGTTAGGAGACGAGTACCACTTCTATGGCACGGGGAGACTATCCTTTGTCCCACGGCGGCGCTTAGAATGCTCAAACTTCTCGCAATCCCCCTAAAGCTCCACCAGGACGGCTGATGCTGTTTCGTCTTCGAGAACACTCTGGTTTGCTTGGTGTCGCTTTTTGCCTAGGCATCTCTTCGTTGTGCTTTGGACAGATCGGATCGCAAGCCAAGTCCGAGTTGGCAGAGGACCTGCGAGCCGCGGCTGGTCAGTTGGACTCGGATCGCTTCCCAAATCGCCAACAGGCAACGGAGCGATTCCTTCGGCAAGCGGATCAGGTCCGCTCCTACTTCGACCGCCAGCGGGATGCCGCCAACAGCGAAGCTTGGCTGGCCTATCTGAACTTGCAACCAGTCCAGGATGCACTGGAGCAGGAGGAATCGGCCAACAAGATTGGCCGCCAGGCGGTCGCGCTTTCGAGGCGCCTGGTGGGGATTGACGAAGGGTTGGAACTGTCGGCGATTCGTCAACTGCGATCCGCCAACGGGGATTTGATCTCCGCCCTCAGGTTTGATGACGCCGAAAAGTCACTCGCCAGTCTTCAGCGCGTGCTGGAGTCGCTCGCCTCGCAAGTGGAATCGCTTCCCGAAGCGCCGACCGCTGAAGATCACGCCAAGCTTTTGGTCGCGATCCAAATCTTGGATGAGGCGAACCAGGCGACAGCACCCTTGGCGGCCCTTCGGCGATTGTTCGCTCGGCCCAACTTCAAGGTGTGGGTTAGCGAATCGGCGGTCCAACGGGGTTTGAATCGTCCAGTCAATCAGAGTCGTCCGGTCAGGGACTGCATTCTTGGTACGCGACTCGTTGGGCAAGGTTGCCTTACCGGACTGGTGTCTGCCGATCTTCTACCAGCGGACGGACGCGTTCGTGTCCAGCTGACGCTTTCTGGTCAATTCAGTTCTCGCAACGTTGGATACAACGGCCCGGTCAGTCTCAACACAACCGGGCGGGGCAATGTGCTGGCGACACGAACCGCCACGGTGGATGAATCGGGCGTGCATCTGGGACCGACGACGACCGAGGCGACGTTGAAAACTCGAATCAATCGCATCAATCACAACCTGAGGCTGGTCCGCAAGATCGCCGGCAAGAAGGCGGCACAACAGAAACCACAAGCCGACCGAATCGCGCGTCACCGGCTCCGAGGCCAGGTCGGGGAGCAGTTTGACCTGCAGACATCGCAAGCCGCCTCAGTTCCCATGCCCAACGTGATCGGTCGGCTTCGTCCCTGGCTAGAACGGCTGGGCTACCGTGAACCAGCGCGTCAAATTGGATCGACGAACCACGCGATCTATGCGGAAGCCAACTTCATCGGTGCCGACTTGATCGCGTCGGCCGTCAGCGCGCCTGCGGTTGATCTTTCGCATGACGCGACGCTGCAGATTCATGAGTCGCTAGTCAGCAATGCCGTGATCGGATTGCTTGCGGGCCGAACCCTGACCGAAGAACGAATTGCAGAATTGTTGGAGTCTGCTGGACGCTCACTGCCACCACGGGAAGGCGATGAGGCCGAGAAGGAAGCCTTTGAAATCGACTTTGACGGCAAGCAACCGATTGTGTTTGAGGCGCGAGACGGTGCACTGAAGGTGGGCGTTCGCGGGCGTCGATTCGCTCAAGGGACACGTGAAATCGACCGCTTCATGGAAATCACTGCCCTTTACCGACCTGGGCGATTGGCCAGCGGATCGATGGTCTTGATTCGCGAAGGCGACGTCCGCGTGGAGTTCCCCGGAACCAAGCGACTATCGATTTCGCAGGCGGGGCTACGCGGAGTGATTGAAGAACGTTTCTCCAAGGTCTTTCCCGGCACGCTTTTGGATCAGCCCTGGACCTTTCCGTCCGACAGTCAGCTGACGTCGCTGGCCGGACGCCAATACCGTCCTACGGCCATCAACGCCGAAGATGGCTGGTTCACCATCTCGGTTCGCTAGTGACGTTCGACTCCTCGGTACGCGTCACTGCCCCAGACTTTCTTGACGCGAGCTTCGCGGCCACAGTCGCGACGATAGCCTTTGTACGCGGTGGCTCGAGTCACCAAGCCAAAGCGAGTCAGCTGTAGCGTTTGACTTTGCCAATAGTTTTGGTGGTAGTCTTCGGCACGCCAAAACTTCACCGGTCCTTCGATCGCTACTGCCAGCTTTTTTCCCAACTGATCGGCGGCCGCGTTCAAGGCCGCCTCCGCGGTCGTCCGTTCCTCGTCCGTGGCCGCATGAATTGCGGTCGTGTAGCTGTGCCCCCGATCGCAAAACTGCCCGCGAGGATCGATGGGATCGATGGTGCGAAGAAAGGTCGTCACCAATGTGTTGTAGTCCGTCTTGGCAGGGTCATAGTCGATCTTCAGGACCTCGCGATGCCCGCGATGGTTCTTGTACGTCGGATTCTGCATCTTGCCGCCCGCATAACCCGATGTCGTCGCCACAACGCCTTTCACATGGTCAAAGTCTGATTCGACGCACCAGAAGCAGCCTCCGGCCACAATCAGTGACTTGGTCTCCGATGAATCCGATTGATCGGCTGCCGCGGAAGGCTCGGTGACGGACAACAGTGCCACCGCAAGCAAGGTTATCGCGAACAGGGGCAAGGTCGACAGTGCGGCGTGCTTCAAGAAACTCATCAGTCAGTTTCCTCTCGGTTCGGATGATTCGATCAGCAGGCAGCAATCAGCTGCGTGGCAATCAGTTGTTCAGAGTGATCCTTCCTGGAATGTTCGTACGCCGCGATGATCCGCAGACGAGGAATGCTGATTGCAGTCTAACCTGCCGAACAGTCCGTCGGTTCGGTCGGACGTCCGGTGCCCAGCGTCTCGCAGGTGTTCGCCGTCGATCGCCAACACGTGTCGATGACGGCTGCCAGCACCGCGTTACGGGGCACAACCGTGACCCCTACGGGCGGTGTTCGACTCGCCACCGGTGAACAGAATGATCTGTAACGGTCGCTTCCTCTTCACCAAGTTCCAGGTTGACGACGACCGATTCATCAGGCCCAAAGTACAATCCGCTCGGAACGGATGGTTTGGGAAGCTTGCCGCACGACACACGGACCGCGGAGATTCGACCCGGATAGAACCTCGGGCCCTGGGACTCAGGCAGCACCCCTGCGGCCACTCCGCCGACGAACAGACTGGGATCGTGCGGATGCAGCTGGTAGTCGATTGAGCTGGTGGCAACTTCGCTTCCATCGATCGCCAGTCGGAGCCGGCCACCATCCCACCACCCGGCGATGCAAACCGCCACGCCAGGGCGGACCTCCTGGCTGGCGACCACCAAACGGGATTGTTCGCCATCGTAGTGGGCAATGCCCCACCTTTGATCGCTGGCTCGAAACAGGATCAGCGTGGTATCGCCGGTCCAACTCACCAAGTTGGTTGGCCCGTTTGTATCCTCTGGGATTGCGATCACTTCGATCATCGCTGGCCGATTCCCGATCGCGATATCGAAATCGGGCAACCAGCAGTACTGGCCTTCACCATCGAATACGTATCCGCTCGCAGCAGCAGATCGCCAATCCAGGTCGATCGTGTTCCCCCCGAAACGACCCCAGGTCGCTGCCAATGCAATGAAAGGCACGGCCACGGCGGCAATCACCCACGTTCGCCTCGAGACGCCGAAGGTTCGCGAACCGTCGGAGCCTGGTGACCGACGGCGACGTTTGATTTGGGGACCAAGCGTGATCTCGAATGCTTGTTGCTGCTCCCAACGGATCGCGTCGATTCGCTCGATCACCGCATCCATGGTCGGCAGGCGTTCATCCGGATCCTTGGCCATCATCTCTGCGATCAACGTCTCCAACTCCGCCGGCACGGGATGGGATGGGGTGACCTTGGACAGTTTGGGTACCGGAGCACTGGCGTGGGCCAGCAAGGTGTCGACCACGGTCTCGCCGCCGAACGGCGCGCGACCTGATAACAGGCAAAACAGAGTGCACCCCAGACTGTAGATGTCGCTGCGGTGATCCACCGTCAATGGCGAACGCGACTGTTCCGGAGACATGTAGGACGCCGTCCCCAGGATTTGATCCGAATGCGTCAGCGTGTCCTCGTCGGTTGGCCGGATAGAATCACTGGTCCATCGCGCCAGCCCCAGGTCCAAGACCTTCACTGTGCCGCTCTGGTCCAGCATCAGGTTGCCCGGTTTGATGTCGCGATGAATGATGCCTTGCTGGTGGGCGTAACTGAGTCCTCGCGCCGCCTGTCGCGCGTAGTCCACCGCGGTGGCCGGGGGGAGCGGGCCCGATTGTCGCACGCGTTTCGCCAAGTCGACCCCGTCAACGAACTCGCTGACCAAGAACAGGCTGCCGTCCACTTCGCGCGCGTCGTATGCCGAAACGATATTCGGATGCGACAGCCGAGCCGCAGCCTGCACTTCTCGTTCAAAGCGCCGCCGCGATTGCGCGTGCCGGGCCGTGGCTGGATGCAAAACCTTGATCGCTACCTGACGTTCCATAATCGGGTGCAAGGCTTTGTACACCCTTCCCATCCCGCCGGATCCCAACTCGGACTGGATCACGTAGTCGCCCAGTTGATTGGGCATCGCGGCATCAGCCGGATCCGACTTGACCTGCACCTTCGCTCGACCAATCTGTGCGTCCAGCCAAGCGGAATCCAACTGCGGGTAGACCTGCTGATAGTCGCTCACCTGGACCGAGTCACCACGGTGCGTTCGATAGTCGATGTCGATGGCGACTAACTCGGGAACGCCGACCCCCCGCTGTTCTGGTGGGAGTCGATTAACGAAGTCAGCTAGCTGGGCCGGATCACCTGATTGCCACGAGCGTTCGAACGCATCGCACATCCGGTTGATCGCCAGCATGTCGTCGATCGTCAGCTCATTGAATCGGGTGGATTCGTTCGATGAATCTGACGTCCGACTCATCCCTCGTCTGCCTCCCAGAGGGCCGCGATCGTCTTCAGTTTTCGTTGAACCGTCCTAGGTGTGCAGTTCAGCTGCTCCGCGATCTCGGCCGACCCCTCTCCCTCGAGTCGCATCACCGCGATCTGACGCAGCGTGTCGTCACCGCTCTGGTCCAAATTGGCCAACAAGGATTGGAACGAATCCGAGGCGATCGCCTCGAGTTCGGGCGTGCTCTGGGTCGTCGACAGTTGGTCCAGAAACTCCATGGCCGAAAGCGGCTGGGCTCCCTCAGCACCGCCGCGTTTCAGGCGTTGGCTGCGTCGCAAGTGGTCGATCGACTTGTTGATCGTCAGTGTGACTAGCAGTGGCCAGAGGTTGTCGGGCCCGCCCTGCGATGCAATCCGCCCATCACGAATGCCCAGACAGAAACTGTTGAATGCGCTCAGTGCGATGTCTTCCTCGTCGCGATCGACCCGGCGCGCCCCGTTCAGCTTGCGACGTGCGACCGACACCATGCGGCCAAAGTACGTCTGCCAAAGTCGATTCGTCGCGGCGTCGCTGCCTTGTTGCAGCGCCCGCATCCACTGGGAAAGGGACGCTTCGTCAATGTGGGACGCTGCGGTCATGAAGCTCTGTGGACAAAAGAACCGACAGGGGGTCTCAACACCTCAAAGAATAGCAGGTTCCGCGTCGCTGGCATCCCGCATTCGCGTAGGCAGGCACGCAGCCGACACCGGTCGACAAGGAAACTATGCCGAACGATGCCGATACGGATTGAACAGCAAGTAATTCAAGTGACGATACAGATCGCTTTCGCTCAGCAGGTCGCTGTGCCGACCCTCGCCAGCCAGTCGCGATCCGTTCAGTAGCAGAACACGGTCGGACTGCCGCAGGGTTTGCAATCGTCGCGGCAACAGCACCACCAACGATCCCGCCTGCGACAACTCGCGGAGCGCGGCCAAGCAGGGGTCCTCTGAAACCGGTTCAGCCGGCGGCGGTGGTTCTTTGGCCAGTACAATCGGGGGCCGATGCAACAGGGCTCGAGCCACGCCAATTGCATAGGTCAACTCGCTGGTCAGCGAATGATCCCCCGCCTTGACGATCGTGTTGGCTCCGTCCGGAAGACGCAGGACCTGTTCGTAGACACCCAGCTTCCGCAGCGTCTGAACCATCTCCAGGTTGTCGAGGTCCTGGTCGCCACCCTGCAGATTCTCCAACAGCGTGCCGTCCCAGATCGGCCCTTCCGGATCGATCCACATCACGTTCTTGGAAAGCGCTTGGGGGTGAACATCCAGCAGCGGAATGCCATCGATCAAGACCTTGCCCTGGGCTGGTCGACCAAATCCCATCAGGAGTTCAGTCAGTGCGCGGACCGAAACCGATTCGGTCCCCATCAGGGCGACCATCGAACCAGGCTGCAAACGAATCGTCAGGTTGCTAAGAATCTCCTCGCCGGTCGAATCTCGGAGCGTGACGTCTTCGATTGAAACCGCATCCCGAAACCCTGCCAAACCAACCCGTTGTTCGCTGGGAGAAATCTGGTCGCTCGGGTGCAAGTACAAGTACACTGACTCGCAGTCCCGACCACTCTGACGAAGCTGCTGGGTCAAGCGAATCAGACGCCCCGCCGAAACGACGGCTCCGGTCAGGGCCAACCCCAGGACAAACGCTGCCGGAAGACTGAGCCCTTGATCCGAGCCCAGCAGGTTTACGCCCAAGCCCAACAGCAAGACCGCGATGGCCAGGGAACTGGCGACGAAGATCAGCGGCCAGACCCGCGCGCGTCGGGCATCTTCTTGCTCCAGACGGCGGTACAGGGATTCCAACTCGGCACCAAAGACCCGATCAGCCAGGCCTTGACTCTGCAGACGAGCCAAGATTGGGGCTTGGCCAATCAACTCGGCCATGCGCCGACGAGACCGTGGGACTTCCCAGAGCGAGATCTGGCCGTCTTCCGCTCGTCCCAACGACTGATGCAACCGCCACACGAGCACACCACTGACCACCGCCAACATCGCCAACCAAAGATTGACCATCAACGCCAGCAAGACGCAGCCACACAAGATCAAGACACTCCGGGGGATCGCCCGGTACCAAAGCGAAAGCCCGCGTTGCAGCGATGGAAGTTGATTCCCGATTAGCTGTTCGGCGCGGACGTGCTGGGCAGCCGCACCTTCCAGTTCGGCACGCTTGAGGCTTTGACTCAGAACGCTGCCATGCAGCGCCTTGGCGATCCGCCCAGCGCGAACGTCGGCGTCACGGCGATTCAGCCACACGCACAAGCAGAACAGCAACGAGGTCACCAGTGCCACGAACACCAACAGGGTCAACTGCGGCAATTCCGCTTGCTGCAACAGCGCCATCGGGATCGGGATGCTCAAATGCGATCCCATACGGACCGGCGACTCGGTCAAGCCCGCATTGTCCAACAGGTAGGCGATCAAACCCGTCACAACAATCAGGACAGGTACCAGGATCCCGCCAACGATAGCCGCTGCGATGCCCAGCCAGCTACCTTTTCCCTCCGGTTCGGCGCGAGCAACGGCCAGGGTCGTGAAGCGATTCAAGTTGTATCTCCCGGTGCCGACCATGAGACCGGCAATCGGGTGAGCCGTGCGACACGGAAGTCGTCACGGGCCCCTAAGCCAAGTCTCGATCTTCGAAAAGCAGCATCGCGAGCATCCAAATGGCGATCGCGAAGCAGACAAGATAGTTGAACGCGCCGGCCAAGTAGATCAGGGGAATCGGATTCCCACTATCGACCGCCGCTTGAACATTGAAAACGTTCAGGTTCGGGACCACGACCGCGATCAATTTGCCCACAAAAGCGACCAGTTCGTTGCCCCCTTCAGACGCCGCCACCAGGGGGGAGGTCAAGTTTCCAATCACGTAGATGACAAAGCAGGTGATGAAATTTGCAATCAACGGCAGTCGCGTCGCAAGTGCCACCGCGATCGACCCGATCACCATGGTCTGCATCAGATACAGCCCCAGGATCGGCACCGTGCTGACGATCTCTTCGTGGCCAGTCTGCCAGGGTGGTGTCCC
>JBCCUO010000114.1:0-8092 GCA_039196805.1 Planctomycetota bacterium
CAGGAAGACTCCGATCCTCCATCCGATGACTGATCCGATTCCAATGACCAAACGCGTTTACATCAAGACCGTTGGCTGCCAGATGAACGTGCTGGACAGTGAGATGGTGATCGCTGATCTGAAGCGACACGGATACACCGTCGTGGATTCGGCCAAGGACGCGGACTGCGTCCTGTACAACACCTGCAGCGTTCGCGAACACGCGGAAGAAAAGGTCTACAGCGCGCTCGGCAAACTTCGCGACGCCAAAGAACGCAATCCCGAGAAGACGATTGGCGTGATGGGCTGCATGGCCCAAAAAGATCAAGAAGTCATCTTCAAACGGGCTCCGTACGTCGACATGGTCGTGGGGCCCGGCCAACTGCACACCATCCCCGACCTGCTGCAAAAGATCAATCGCGGCGAAGGACGGCAGATGGCGGTGTCGCTGTCGCGAAAAGAGGGCAAGCAAGCCGTGGTCGCACGTAGTCACGAAACGTTCGATCCGCTTCGCGATCCAGCGATGCGCCCCACTCCGTTTCAAGCCTACCTGCGGATTCAGATCGGCTGTGACAAGTTTTGCACGTACTGCGTGGTGCCGAATACTCGAGGGCCGGAACAGGGACGGTCGCCAGAGCAGATCCTTTCGGAAGCGCAAGTGCTCGCTGACCAAGGTTGCCGCGAGATCACGCTGCTGGGTCAAACGGTCAACAGCTACCGGTTCAAGCAGGGCGATCGTGAGACCGACATGGCCGACCTGTTGGAGCAACTGCATGAGGTGGATGGAATCGATCGAATCAAGTTCGTCACGAACTACCCGAAGGACATGACTGAGCGATTGCTGACGACCGTTCGGGATCTGCCCAAGTGTTCGCCCTACTTGCACGTGCCCGCACAGAGCGGCAGCGACGAAGTGCTGAAACGCATGAAGCGAGGCTACACGATTGGGGACTACATGGAAATGTTCGAGCGGATTGAGAGGATCCTGCCTGAAGCGGCCGTCAGCAGCGACTTTATCGTTGGATTCTGCGGCGAGACCGAAGAGGACTTTCAAAAATCGATTCGCCTGGTCGAGCGATGTCGATTCAAGAACAGCTTCATCTTTCAATACAGCGTTCGAGGCGGCACGATCGCTTCACAACGTCTTGAGGACGACATCCCACGAGACGTCAAGGCACGGCGCAACAACGAATTGCTGGCCGTTCAAGATGCGATTGCCAAGGAAGACAACGCCAAACTGATCGGCAACACAGTCGAAGTCTTGGTGGAGGGCCCCAGCAAGCGGGCCATCCGAGAGCAAGGCGATGAACCAGATGAGTCCGGAGTCATTCAAATGACGGGACGAACGCATTGCGATCGGATCGTGGTGTTTGATGGCAATCGCCGTCAGGCGGGCCAGTTCTTGTCGATCCAAGTCGATGACGCCAGCAGTCATACGCTGATCGGACGGGTGAAGACCGTCGAAGTCGTGACACTGGGCGCTTAACGCGGCCCATCGTTCTGTCATGCGTCCACCGAGGCTGTCATTCATTCACCGAGGAAAGCACCCTGGCTACCATCCCATCCACATCGACCGAAGTTTCGTCCCGATTGCTTGACAACGGAATGACCGTTCTGGTGCAGCCGATGCCCTGGCTGCGCACGGTCGCCTTTTCGATCAACTTGCAGGCGGGGCTGGTCCAAGAACGCTTCCAGCCCGATGATCCGCAATCTCGGGCGGGCCTGGCGTCACTGGTTTGCGAGATGGTTCAGCGGGGCGCGGGGCGATACAGCAGCCGCGATCTGGCTGCCGCTCAAGACAATCTGGGCATCGAGCGTTCCTCCGGTGTCTCCTCATCGATGGTCAACTTCGGAGGCGCGATGCCCTCCGACTCTCTTCCCCAGGCGATCGAACTCTACGCCGACATCTTGCGTCGCCCCCACTTGCCGGCCGATCAACTCGATGACGCCAAGATGATGGCGGTCCAGGAGATCCGAGCCAGCGAGGATGAGCCGGGGGCGCGCGTCATGAAACGGCTGAAGGAACTGCAATACGGCGTGCAGCTGGGGCGGTCCCCGATGGGGACCGAGCCCTCCGTTCTGCAGTTGACTCAAGACGACGTCCGCGAGTTCTACGTGCAGAACTATCACGCCGGTGGCGGCATTCTGGCGGTCGCGGGGAATGTCGAAGCGGACCAGGTCTTCGATTGGATCTCGGATGCCTTGGGCGATTGGAAGACGGGCCCGGAAGCCGTGTTGCCTGAACCGATGGCAAACCCTTCGACCGAATTCATTCAAGCCGACTCCAGTCAAACCCACATTGGATTCTCGTTCGACTCCGTCCCGTACGGCCACGAAGACTACTTCAAGATGCGTGCGGCGATCGGCATCTTGAGCGACGGGATGAGCAGTCGGTTGTTCGATCGGGTACGAGAACAACGCGGGCTCTGCTACACGATCTCGGCAGGCTGCCATTCACTTCAAAACGTTGGTGGTGTCTTTGGCTACGCAGGCACGACCCCCGAACGGGCGCAGGAAACTTTGGACGTCAGCCTGCGGGAGATCGAACACCTGGCGGACGACTTGCAGGCCGGTGAGCTGGAACGCTGGCGAGTACGCATCGAGAGCGCCCTGATCATGGAACAGGAATCCAGTCAGTCACGGGCGTCCTCCATCGCATCCGATCAGTACCAAGTCGGACACGTGATCAGCACCCGCGAACTGGAATCGATCATTGAATCGTTGACGCTGGAAGAGATTCAATCTTACTGGCGACATCGAGATACCAATCGATACAGCGTGGTGACCCTAGGTCAAGAACCACTGGTCGTGCCCCACACGTAGCGAGAACTCGCGAAGAGTATTCGTCGCGTTTCACCCCACTGAAACGCGCTGCGATCTCTCCGAATCCCCGTAGCTGCCTGGTCGAGGGCATGAGACGCAACTGCGTTTGTCGGCGCGCCCTGTGGCGTTGAGCAGGCATTCATTGGATCGGCGTTCCGACGCTCAGGTATGCGGATAACCGCATCTTGCACCGGTGCTGAGCGTCTTTTAAGCGACATTCCGCAAGTGACCCGTTTTTCATCTTGGATTATGGCATGCAGACGCTAGCTTCACGCCGGTGCGAGCCTGTTACCCTCCATTGGGCTGGCATGACGACCGAGCGCGCCAAGATGGCGTGCATTGACCGGCGGTCTTGGAAGCAGGGGCAGGGGCACGGGGGTCGAACGGAATCGCCAGACTGTGCAAGCTCCCTGGCGGCATGGGAAGCCCAACTGCGTCCGCATCAGGCCGCCGGTCTCGTTTCACTCGGTTGGCACCGCGAGTTGCGAGAATCCCAAGGAAATCCGGTTGCACTCTCCCGGAGGGAGAGTGTCTTTCAGCTTGACGCAATTTGTGATGCAAACCGTTGCCGATGAACGAAGTGCCCAACTTCAATACTGGCGCTTCGGGCTGAGACTGATTCAACCAGCCGGCCAGCGTGACGATGACTGCGTTAACACCCGGCAGGCTGGCGCCAAGCGGCTGAAGTAACGGTGCGATCCGCCACGTCTCATGAGCCGCAACGCGCGAGCGTGTCGGGTAACTTGATGACACCCGGAAGGCTGGCGCCAAGCGGCTAATGCCCCTTCTCGTTGGCGCCTCGGGCTGGGCGTCAATCAACAAGCCCGCCGGCGTGTTGTGGCTCTCAGGGAGAGTCTTCGGGCGCTGGGCATGCCCAGCTAGCCAATCACGTCCGCAACGGCGGCGCAGAGTTGATCCATGCGGTCTTCGCTTATGCCGGCGACGTTGATTCGGCCGCTGCCGACGATGTAGATGCTGTACTTGCTGCGCAGCTCATCCACTTGCATCGGAGTCAGTCCACTAAACGAGAACATGCCGTACTGACCTAGCAAGAACGAAAAGTCGCGATCCACGCCGGTCCGCTTCATCCCGTCCACGAAACCGGAACGCAGCCGATGAATCCGCTCGCGCATCGCGTCCAGCTCGTCATGCCACTGCGCCGACAACGTATCGTCGCCCAGAATCGTGGCCACGATCGCACCCCCGTGGCGCGGTGGATTGCTGTAGTTGGCGCGAACGGCTCGCTTCAGCTGACTGTGAGCGGCCGATGCCTCCTCGTGCGTCGCGGCAATCAACGACACCGCACCCACGCGTTCGCTGTAGAGACCAAAGTTCTTTGAAAAACTGCTGCAGATGATCGCTTCGGGATTCTTGCTGAGGATCGTGTGCAGACCGGCCGCATCTTCCACCAATCCACGACCAAAGCCTTGGTAAGCGAAGTCGACCATCGGCAGCAGGTGTCGCTGGGCCAGAACCTCGGCGATACGGAGCCACTGCAGATCGTTTGGATCGACGCCCGTCGGGTTGTGGCAGCAACCGTGCAGCAAGATCACATCGCCTGGCTTGGGTTTCGATTCCAAGTCCTCGATCAACGCGTCAAAGTCCAGAGATGTCTTGTCCGCGGCCAGGTAGCGATAAGGTTCAGTCGGCAGTCCCGCGGCGGTGAGGATGGCGTTGTGGTTGGCCCAAGTCGGATTGGGAATCCAAATCTTGGGTTCAGGAAGCTGCGTTCGGATGAAGTCAGCGGCAACGCGAAGCGCTCCGGTGCCGCCCGGGGTCTGCAGCACGCCCACCCGCTCGGGCTCGACTTGGGAACATCCGTCCGACCCGGTTAGCATCAGGTCGCGAACGTGATGCCGGTAGTCGGGAAGTCCATCGATACCCAGATAGCCTTTTGTCACCTCGCTCGCCAAGATCTTATCCTCGGCTGCTTTGACGCATTGCAAGATCGGCGTTTGCCCGGAAGCGTCCTTGTAGACGCCGACGCTCAGATTCATCTTGTCCGGATTCGAGTCGTTCTGGAACGCTTCGGTCAAACCAAGAATAGGGTCCGGCGGCGCGGTTTCGATGATGGAAAAACGACGGGCGGTGGCGGAGGGGGGCGACGCGGTCATGTCAGCTAACGCAGTGTGCGAGAGGGGAATTTTGCGGGAAAGACTACTCGACAATTCAATGATGGGCCATCACCGCCTGGTCGGTTGCCTTCGACCAAGTAGAACCATACTCGGCGCGACCTCTTGCGCATGGTGTGGCGGAGAATGAATGACTTGGATGTGATTGTCGTCGGCGCCGGGACTGCCGGTTGCGTCTTGGCAAGTCGCCTGGCGGAGTCCGCGGCTTGCCGAATCGCATTGATCGAAGCCGGTTCCCTGACGTTTCCCGGTGACAACGCAGACCGCCTTGCTCGGCTCCGCCCTGCCAGCTGGCTGGCGCAACTGGGTGGATCCGATGACTGGGACTATCTCACCGAGTCCAGTCCTGGACTGGCTGCCCGGAAACTGCGTTGGCCACGCGGGCGGGGAATCGGCGGCAGCAGCCGTATCAATGCGATGATCTACTTTCCGGTGCATCAGGACGATCTCGAGGTTCTGTCTGAAGTCCATGGCCTGCAATCGATTGCCCAGCGAGTGAAGCGGGCATCTTCATGGGTGGAGCGAACGGTCAACCCGGTTCGTCCGACGTGGATCAGTGAAGCCACGCGCCGCTTGCTTGACGCGTCCAAGGCATTCGACTTCACGCTGGCTCCGTACCGCCGCTTCAATCGGAATGGCCAACGATGGACACCCGCCGACCTGGTGGAACGACACGCATCGATCCGCCGGGTTCGCGGGCAAGTGGACCAGGTCCTGTTCCGCGGCGATGAAGCGAGTGGCGTGAAGCTCAGCGACGGCCGACGCTTGATTGCCAGGACGGTCGTGCTGACGGGCGGGACGATCCAGAGTCCCGCGATCCTGATGCGCAGCGGCGTGGGCAATCGAGCCCAACTGGAGCGGTTGGGGATTCCGGTGCGTCACGACTGTCCAGACGTGGGCCAACAATTGAAGGATCACTTGATCATGCCGGTGATCTATGGGCTGGACACGGCTGATCGTTTTCGCGAGACGTTTTCGATGCGTGAGTTGGCGCAGTGGCAGGTCGGGCAGACTGGGCGTTTGACCTGCAACCTGGCCGAAGCAGGTGGACTGATCGAAGACCGGACCTGGCAGCTGCACATCACGCCCACACACTATTTGCTGCACCCGTCACCGCGCGCCCCGGCCGCGATGACCATCGGAGTGAACGTGACGCGACCAAGTTCAAGGGGGCGGCTCTCACTGAAGTCATCGGATCCAGACGTTGCACCGAAGCTGGAACCCAACTATCTGAGTGAACCAAAGGACGTAGCAAAGACGGTCGACGGCATCGCCAGGGTGCGCGAGTTGATCGGGCAATGTCGTCGTCAAACCGGGATGGACGGCTGGCTGGGCGACGAATTGCTACCGGGTCCCAAGCGAATCGATCCCGAGAGCTTGCAGCGGGCGGTCAGTCGCTATGCCCAAACCTTGTATCACCCTGTCGGGACTTGTCGCATGGGCGTCGATTCCGCGTCGGTCGTCGACGCCGACTTTGCGGTTCGCGGCGTGGGGGGGCTGCACGTGGTTGACGCATCGGTACTGCCCGAGATCACGCTGGGTAACCCCAGCGTCATGGTGATGTCACTCGCTCACGCGGCAGCGGAGACGATCAACTCAGCATGAATCACGACGTGACTTGTCGTGCCGAGCCCAGGTACGCACTTTGCGTTGCTCGGCAAAGATCCATCAAGTGTTGCGTCTCCTGCAGCAAGCCAAGCCATTCCGCGTTTTCGTCCTTCGATTTCGCTTGGATCGCTTCGGCGGCGTCGGCGATCGAGGGAATCCCGTTACGGGCGGCCACGTCGTGCAATCGAGACGCCAGGATCTGCAATCGCGGCCGATCGTGATGGTCGATCGCGTCCGCCAGTCGTTCGATCTGGGTTCCGATCTGAATGGCGATTTGCTTGGGGACTTCAAACGATTGGCTACGCACTTCGCGCATCGCTTCGATCTTGACGACAAAGTGTTCCACCAGGTCCGGATCGAATTGAGTACCGGCACAGCGGCGGAGTTCTTCGACGGCTTGTTCGTGCGAACGTCCTTTGCGATACACGCGGTCCGACACCATGGCGTCGTAGCTATCGGCGATCGTTAGCAGGCGTCCTCCCAGAGGGATCTCTTTGCCGACCGGAAGTTGAGCATCGCGTCCACCGCCGGCGAAGAACGCGTGGTGTGTCGCAACGATTTCGGTCAGAGGCGGACAATGGAACGTGCCGTCGACCAATTCAACACCGATCTTGTCGTGCTGGGACATGATCTCCCACTCTTCGGCCGTCAGCTTGCCAGGTTTCAACAACACATGGTCGGGCACGCCGATCTTGCCGATGTCGTGCAGCAGCGCGGCGATCTCCATCACATAGCATTGGCGTTGGTCCATCAGGCCCTGTGCTGCAGTGACCGAGAGGTCAGCAACGCGTCTGGAGTGTTCTGCCGTGTCCGCATCCCGATAGGCAAGCGCGGACACCAACGCAGAGACCGCTTGAAACGGAAGATCGACATCGGTCGGTTCCGGTTCGGAGCGCTCTTCGGTTTCCTGTTCGTCCTGCATTCCGGGGTGATAGGAAACGACCTGGTTTCGACCCTGTCGTTTGGCGCTATACAGGCAAAGGTCGGCTTGGTTGATCAGGTCTTGAGGATCGCTGGGTTGGAACTGCAGTTCGGAAACACCCAAGCTGGCCGTCAGCGTGAGTTCGGACGGGTTTTCGAATCGGATCTGGCTGATCTGTATCCGAATCCGCTCGGCGCGTTGGATTGCAGTTTCGAGGTCGCAATCCTCGATGACGACACAGAATTCTTCCCCTCCATAGCGACAGACCAGATCATCCGGTTCGTGCAGATCGCGAATCACCTTAGAAACGCTTCTCAGCACCTCGTCCCCAACATGGTGACCATAGGTATCGTTGACGTTCTTGAAGTGATCATTGTCGATCATAATGCAAGCCAGCTTGCGATCTTGATCCATCGCGTCGCTGAATTGCTTACCAAAGCGCTCAAAGAAGGCGCGTCGATTCAAACAGCCGGTCAGCGAGTCTTGGGTGGCCAAGATTTCGAGTTCGCGATTCTGGCGGCGAATCTCATTCTCGCTACTTTTTAGCACCGATAGCGTTTGCAACAACTGACGCTGTTTTTGTTCCACGTCGGTCTCATCGCGGAACGTGACCAAGACTCCACGACGC
>JBCCUO010000115.1:0-8084 GCA_039196805.1 Planctomycetota bacterium
AACAGCAAAGAACTCCTCGAGACCTGAACAAGAGTGGCTGAACTCTCATTGGGCCATCCCCCACTTCTTCGCGGTCGCCGCCAATTCCTTCTGGTTGATCTTGCCATCGCCATTGGCATCCAAACGACCGAAAGCGATACCACGGAGCCGCTGGGGGACCTCGCTCGAATCGAGCTGGCCATCACCATTGGTGTCCAAGCGCCGCATTAGCGCGGCTGACGACCCTGCCGCCCGACGGGCGCGATCCGCGATACCCCGTCCGATGCTTCGTCCGATACCGGCGAACAAGGAACCTCGTTGGTGCTTGCGGAGGGCATCCTGCAAGGCTTCGCGATCAGTCGACCGCTTGGCAACGACCGTCAAGGTGACGCTACCCATCTCGTCCGTCGACTCGCGGCCCCACTTGATCCGCTGCGGAGGATGAAACGGATTCTCCGGATTGTCGGCCGAGTTGTCGTAGACGATCCGGCAGTTCAGTACGGTTCCGGCGGGCAACGAGACAGAGTTCGCGAACTGGTAACTGTCCTGCCAATCCAAATCCCAATCGTCGATCGTCAGCAGTGACAGTTCTCTTCCATCAGGCAATTGCGCTTCGAAATGCATCTCCCGACAGATGTAGTGGGCGTGGCCACCAATGGCGATACCTTCGACAGCAACCGGTAGCGTGAAGGAGTCTTTGATTTCGTAGTGCGACTCGCCCGCGGGAACATCGATTCCCGCGAATCGTCCAAACGCAGGCGGAAGTTGAATCCCCGCTAGTCGTCTGCTGGGTGGCTTGTCTGCAAAGTAGAGGGCCAGCGTGGCCTTCTCAGTTTCTGGTTTGCCCGAAGGATGAAAGTGAGTTTGCATCACGACGTCGGAGTTCTTCGGCAAGAACATCGCCAGGTCACCGGGCAACTTGGCCGGCGTGGTTCCGGGGACATATCCACCTAGCCCACGATCTGAGATCCCCCCCGTCCCCGTCGTGTCCTGTTGATCGCGATTGCGCTGAAGAAACGACATGCCAGACAACCCGGCACGTCCGTCGCGTCCGTCACGCGAACGAGCCACGCCACTACTGTCCAAAAAGAAGAGCGCATGATGGAGCGCTGACTTGGCGTTGGGTTTCATCTCTACCGCCTTGACCCATTTGTCCTCGGGCAGCGCAAGTTGGAAGATGAACGATCGGTAGATGTCGGGTCCGTCCGCCGGAACCGCGAACTCGCCCTCCATCTGGACGACCAAGTCAGGAGTGCCCAATTGCCAGTCGCTGGGAAACGTTGGTGGATCAGGCTTCTGGGCCGGGTCCCCTTCCGGGACACCTGACTCAACCCATCGTCGAATCGTATCTTGCTGGCGCTCAGAAAGCCGACGGTCGTGGGCATAACCAACATCGTTGCTAATCAACTTCCACGGCGGCATGTATCCATCGTCGATCACCGCCACGATCGTGTCCGCGCGGCTGGCCACATCTTTGTAAGTGAGCAACTCGAAGGGGCCTGACTGGCCGGGACGATGACAAGAAGAGCACTTTTGGTGCACGATCACGGCCACGTCCTCGTTAAACGTCGGCTTTGCCGCTCCAACTTCCGATCCGATGGCAAGTAGGCCGGCTATCGAGAGGCATGCGACGCGCCACTCAGCGAGAGACTTCATGGTCCTTCCTGGGAAAGGTGATAACGGGGTTCAAAGAAATCATCCGCCACGTCACGTTCGCCAATTAGCTTGACTTCGATTCGAGTCGACCAATAGGCTCCACCGTCGTTACGGATCACATGCATCTGCGTCACCACTCCCGTTGACGGATGCGACCAGATGCGAATCGTCTCCGGCAATCGAGAGTCGGGAACCTTGAGCGTTGCCTCGATCGGGCGGCACATCACAGCCGATTCTCCTGGCAGTGGTTCTTCCGCCAACAAACGTGACTTGTAGCGTCTGGGGATTCGCGTCAGCAACGCATTGAACTGCATATGCTTGACGGTCAATCGATTGACAACCAAATCGCGAGGCAGATCGTCTTGACCGTCCGACGTCCAAGTCCAGTCGTCGTAGACCAACCAGCGTTGGCGGCCGTTCGACCCCACGGCGCAAGGCTGGCGGTGAGTGTCCACAAACACAGCGGCAAATCTGTCGATCGATTGGCTGAACAGCTCGCAACGCAGCACATGCTCCTTGCGAAGCAACCTGCGTCGGATCACTCCGTCGTAAACACGTGTTACCGGCACTTGCAGCGACTGGATCGCGCGATGGACAGCTGCGTCCGCAGACGGCGCCGTCAAGAAAACTGCCAGGCTGCAGACCAACAGAAGGGTCGCAGCCAATGAACTGACGGCCGTGAACCAGCGTCGTTGTCTTGATGAAGCCAACGTGCGCTCGTCAGAGACGACCATCGTGGGCACGGTATCGCGGTCGTGTTCGTCAAAGCGAGCCAAGACCGCCTGGATTCGTTGTTCGCGTGCTGAGGGCGTTTCAAAGTGCCCGACCAACAACCCATGTGCGAAGAGCTGAGATGCATTCGTTTCCGCCGAATGTTGATCCTGCACGAATCCATCTGGGGCCTCGAGCCAAGTGCTGCCAACCGAATCGTGTTGCCCCTGCCGATTCGGTCCCTTCGCTTCTGGGTCGCTTGCCTCGTTCACGGCGTGGCGACTCCGGCGGTCCGCTGGCGAACGCAGTCCGCCACAGCCTCGCGAATTCGTTGCAGCTGTTTTCGCACCGCGGACGCGGTCGATGCGCTGTGGTTCGCGATCTGAGCAGCTGTGCGTCCCCGTTCGTAGCGGTCGCAGATCAGCTGACGTGATCGCGCGGACAACGTTTCCAGGCAGTGTGCCAAGGCCCCTGACTTCTGCTGCCAGTCGTCTCCGTCCATCAACTCGATCGATCGCACCCTGGCTTCAATCTCGTTAGCAACTTCGACGCTAAACACAAGAGCGTCCCGCTGTCGCCGCCGTGCCGCGTTCCTGGCTAAGTTCAACGCGATCCCGCGTAGCCAGGGGCCCAGCGTTCGAGAGTGGTCAAACTCGTCAAATTTCTCCCAGGCCGTTAGCAGTGTCTCTTGAAACAGATCATCTACCAACCCTGGATCGCGCACCATGGTGCGCAAGTACGTGATCAGGGAACCTTCACTTTCCCGAACCAACGTCTCGAACAGTCTGCGATAGCGGTCAGTCATGCCAAGTGTTGCGTCGTGTTGAGATCGCCTCCTATCGGTCATTTGTCGAAACTGCTGAAGTGTGACGGCGAAATTCGACAGATTATTCGATTCATCCTCAAATACACCGTCGTGGTGCATCCGGTATCCTGCCGAGCGGCACCGCATTCACCAACCTTGGCTTCACAGTACAGGTACCCGGCAAGATGCTGATTCGTTCCAAGATTCCCTGGCGATCGATGCTTCAGCAACTCTGGCCCGTGACGCTTGCGGTTGCCTGCTATTCAATCGCCGTGTCCTGGTTGGACGCTCGTTTCCACTTGGAACAGCTGCAGTTGCCAATCGCTCTCGTGACCCTGCCGGGAGCCTTTGTGGGCGTGCTGCTGGCGTTTCGGACGAACTCCAGTTATGCCCGTTGGTGGGAAGCCCGCACGCTCTGGGGGCGGATCGTCAACGACTCGCGAACTTGGACGCGACAGGTGGTCGCGTTTGTCGGCCGCGCCGACACATCCAACCGCGATGACGTCACCCAGCTGGCTCATCGACAGATCGCCTGGTGCCGCTTGCTGACGCGTTCCTTGCGTCACCAAGACTCCAGGGTTGCCCTCGACGACGTGTTGTCGGCAGAAGACAGTGAGTTCTTGTCGCAACACGACCATCCGGCCAACGCGATCCTTGTCCTACAAGCCCTGCAGCTTAGTCGCCTTCGATCGCGAGAAACGATCGACACTTGGCAGCAGCTTGCCATGGAAGACACTCTCGCACGACTGACGGATGCGATGGGCGGATGCGAACGGATTCGCAACACGCCATTTCCCCCGCACTACGGGCTCTGGATCCATTACTTGATTTACTTGTCGATCCTTCTGCTTCCGCTGAGTCTGGTGCAAGTGCCGGCCGTAGGTTTGATTCTACTGACGGTCCCGATCGCGATGGGTTACTTGATCATCGAACAGGTGGCGATTTTCCTGGAGAGCCCCTTTCAGCAGGCCGCCTCAGGAACACCAATGTCATCGTTGACTCGGACAATCGAAATCAACATCCGTCAGTTGCTTGGCGAAGCTGAGACTCCAAACCGCCTCGCACCCGTCGACGGTGTGTTGCTGTAGCCGACATCCTTTCGCCAAAGCAACTTGGAATGCCGGTCAATCGCTTACTTCGGCACCAGGAAACTGAGATGGTGGGAAGCATGGATCCACATGAAATCCTGCCACTGCTCGACAGACACTTCATTGAGCAACGGGTAGTCGTTCATCGGCCCGGCGAACGAACCGGCGCGGCGACACGATTCGATGCACGCGTCGATGGCGTCGTCGTCATCGGACGGATCGGTGTGCGATGGCTTGAGACTCTTGAACGTCGGGAACCCACTGCCAAGCTTTCGTGTTTTCAGTGCGTAATTGAATGCCCAGCGCAGCAAGGTGGCACGCAAGATCCAAGGCAAACGAAAACCAAATCCATCCATGCCGCCATTCATGGTCGCGGCTAGGTGCTGGCAGATCTGGGTTAAGTTCCACTTGCCGGTCTGCTGATAACCCGATTGGCGGAGTGCTTCAATGTCGCGTATCACTTCTTCGGCCGAGTGAAAATCGATCGCCCTACGTTCCATGATGCAAGTTCCCCGCGACGGCGTTTGGTGACAGTTGACAAGGCTTCCACTATCACCACTCCGATCGCCCCCACGCAAGCGAATGCGCCGATTTGCCTCGCAAGACGCTTTCCGAGGCAAACGCTCACGTTCAGGGCGGAACCTATCGCCGCCGGATCACAGCCAGCCAGTCCTGGCCCTGGTCGGCCGGCGGCTGCCCAATTGCAACGGAGTCGCCGCCGGCAACAGACTCGATGGTTCCCGTTTGCAGCGCACCACCGGAACGAGGATTGAACCACTTCACATCGTACTTGCCGTCGGCCGCAGACAGATCAAGCGACGTGGTGCCACCGTCGGGGAGGTACACCAAGTACAGCTGGTTTGCTTTGGCGAAGCAGTACTTGGAGATGTCGTGGTCCATGTTGCCGACCAAACCGTCGGCGTTCTTCATCTCCCAGAACGGAACATCGTTGTCGCGGAAGAAGTTCAACGCGATGCGACAGTAATCCCAACTTTGGTCACGGCTGCGCCAGTCTTCACAGACGATATCGTTCTCATCGAACTGGTAACCGAAGTAGTATTCGCAACCGGTGCCTCCGGCCATCAGCGTGCCCCATAGCGTCTGCTTTCGCACCTCGTGTTGTGTGTGGGCCATTTCGCCATTTCGGTCGTGCCCGTCAAAACCGTTGTAGCCCAGATCGGGGCACTGAGCGTGTTTCGCGCTGCCCGATTCATCAAACGCGACCACCCATGGCTTGCCGGCTTCAGTCGAAGCATTGACCCACTTCAGCGTTTGGGCGTGGGTCGTTCGCAGGCTGCTGTTCTGTAGCGAGACGCCCGTCAGTTTGGATTGGTCACCCAGCAGCGGTCGATAGACCTGATCCTGTTGGTTCGGGAAGGTGTGCACAACGATGTTGTGACCGTAGGCATCCAACTCTGCCAAGTAGTCGATCATCGCCTTCTGTTGCTGGGTCGATTGAGTGTTCTCCTCCCCCAGATTCCAATTCAACGCCAAGTTGTGACCGAATCGGGCCACCATCTCGCGACAATACAACTTTCGTTGGTCACCCAAGTTGCCGCCATCAAGGCACTCAGCGACAAATCCGGCACCCTTCCCTCGGATGTGATCGTCGTTTTCCGTCTCTTGCATCTTGAAGTGTAAGTACATGCCGCGCGAGGTTCCGTGATCGAAAACGGTTCCCCATTGATCCAGCTTGCTGCAGTCGTAATGAAGCTTGTCCTCGCGTTGAACAAACGGCCAAACGTTGTCGCCATCACCGCCGGCGTTGTAAGTCAAGAAAGAAAACGCGTTGCAGCCTTTCCCTGATAGGTAGTTCACAGCTCCAATCAATCCCTTGCCTTTTCCGTTCCCCCACGTCGGATCGCCAGAATTCCAATCTTTGACGTGTGGACCCCAGGTCTTGATGGGAGCCTTTTTGGGGTTGCCGGCAAGCGTGTTGTCGAAGTCCGCGTAGGCAAGCAACGTTTCGGGCGCGTCGGCTCCCGCCTTCATGAAGTACTCGCCCGAACCCGCAAAGCGAAGGTAACGGTTCCCCACGTACTGCAGCCTTCCTTTCGACCGAAGATCGGGGCTCTGTTTATCGGAAGCGGCAACGCGAAAGCTCCCGCTGGCGCCATCAAAGGGTGCCAATGTTTCTGACGCGGCCTGACGATTCAGCGCCGCTCCCTTGCCCTGGGAAAAGCTTACTCGATAGGTCCAATCACCCGTCTTGTCCGGAGCAAAGTGCGCTCGCCAGACATGTCCCGCTTCAGCGGAAGTGTTGGCGGCGTCGCCGTCAGCGGCAAAGTAGCCCGGTACGCGATACTGGGTTCCATCACGATGCACGAACGTGACGAACATGTTGTAGTCGGTAAACGGGTTGGGCTGGTTGTCCTTCTCATGAGCGTAGGGACCACGCAGGTCGATCGTTACCTTGTGCCACTGTTTGGTTTCGCCACGCACAACCGTCGACCCATCTCCGTCGTCACCGCGTGGCATCTGCAGTGGTTGATCGCTTGACGGCTTGGTGGGACTGGTTCGAGCGATCTGCTTGGACGGATTCGCATCTTGAGCCGCCTGTTCCTTCAGGTAGGGCTGCACCACCGATCGAGTCTGCGCGTCAGCGGCTTGGAAAGCGATGGCGGTCCAGCGGGCGCGGCTATATTCCCTTCCGTCAGCACTGCCGATCTCAGACCCGACACGAATGATCGCGCCCTCGGTGATGCTCACTCCCTTCCATTGCTTGTGAAAACGCCGGCCTTCTTCGAACATCTGGGTGCCCAGAGGATTGGTGTAAGAGCCAATCGCTTCACCGTCGACCGACACGTCATAACTGGACTGGCCATCGTTCTCTCCGACGGTCAGCAGAGTGACGTGATACTTCCCGGTTGGATAGGGAAACGTTCGCTCCGCGCTCCCTTTCTTGTTCTTATTCGGGTTGATGGCCAGCCACTTACCTTTGTCCAAGTAGTACCCATTGAGCTTGCCGCCAGCGAACATCGTGGCGGGCATTTGTAGTTGGCTGGGGGCAGCCGGTGCGGCCTTGGCGACAGTTGGCGTCGCTTTCTTGGCTTGCACCAGGGCAAACGCCTTCGGACGTGAACCGGATTTGATATTCGACTTGGGACCAACACCGTCTGGCCTCGCAAACTCGCGGTCGGTCGTCATCAGCCATTTGTCGAATTCAAACCCGTCTTCCCGCATCGAAAAGTGGATCGTGTGCTCCCCGGCTTCCGGGATCTCTAAGTAGATCTCGTGAGGCACACCGCAATGCTCTGCCGCTGTCCGCTGTTTGCTCTCCCATCGCCAAGTACGTTTCCCCTGGCACCATTGCATTCGTTGGCCGCTTTCGGGCCACTGGCCGTTCAGGCCAACGTGCAGACCGTTGTCCTCGGAGCCGGTCGAGTAGGCGCGAACCCAAACGTAGTACTTGCCCGGAGTGCTGAAGTGCACCCTGTAGCTGAGCACCGCCATCTGGCCGGGCTCCGGTGCAAAGTTCACCCCGCGCGTCAGCTTGTCGCCATGGGTCCGACGGGTGTCAGGCAAGATCTCCAAGTAGGCCCCACCACTCGCACCGGCCACATGCGACGGGTCGCCATCCGGCTTGGGTGCCTGCGACGATTCGGAATGCGTCAGGTAGAACTTTCTCGTTTCATCCTTGGTCTGCCGAAAGAAATGCTCCGCTTCGACGGCCACCAATCCGTCTTGTTCGGAAAACACCACCGATGCATCCACGATCGGTTGGTTGCCGGACAGGTCTTGGCTGTCCATGACGCCTAGGGCTGAGACAGCCAGCACCGCCAATATCGGTCCAGGAGATCGGAACATGGTGAAATCCAGTCGTGGTGTGGAGGGTGAGAGTCGGC
>JBCCUO010000116.1:0-8027 GCA_039196805.1 Planctomycetota bacterium
ACGTTGAAGTCACCATCGGTGCAAAGGATCACTCGGTTCACACCGTCGTCGATGAAGTGATCTCGCGCGGTCTGGTAGGCCAGCTGAATTCCGGCACCGCCGTTGGTGCTGCCCCCCGCTCCCAACTGCGTGAGGGCTCGACGGACCTTCTTCCCTTTGCCAACCTTCGTGGAATCGAGCACCAGGCCAGCCGAGCCGGCGTAGGTAACGATTGCCACGCGGTCGGTTTTGGGCAGTTGCTGGATCAGCGTCTTCATCCCTTCCTGCAGCAGCGGCAGCTTGTTCGGCCGATTCATCGAACCGCTGGTATCCAACAGGAACACCAAGTTGCACTGGGGACGCTCCCGCTTGGCCAGCGTCTTGCCTTGGATCGCAATTCGTGCCAGTTGGTGATCGGGATTCCAAGGGCAGGACGCCAACGCCACGTTGGAAGCGTAGGGGTGCTGGGCGTCGTCGTCCGGCGCCGCGTAGTCGTACTGAAAGTAATTCACCATCTCTTCGATCCGCACGGCATCGGGCCGTGGACGCGTTCCCTGACGCAGATACTCACGGACCTTGCTGTAGCTGGCGGTGTCGACGTCGACCGAAAACGTACTGAGCGGATGCTCTGACACGCGTTTGAACGGATTGTCCGTGATCGGTTCGAACCGATCGCCCGCTTCCCCCGGGCCACGGCCAAGACCCGTTTGAGCTTCTTCCTCTGCCTCATCGATGATGATTCGTGGCGTGACGCCCAAAGTGACGGACTTGGCTTCCCTTGAAGGCAACGCCACCGACACCCCGGCACGTCGTTCGACATCCGCCGGGGCCGCTGCGGCTACAGGGCTTCCCAGTCCTTTTCGCGGAAAAATGGCTTCCGATCCGCGGGTTGCATCACCGTAGCCCCCGCCCGCACCGTAACCGCCTTCTTCTTCCATTGACCTACCCTCATCCACCGGATAACCGGCGTCAAATCCTCCGAAGGAAGGGGCTTCCGTCGCGTACAAGCGAATCGGTTCCGCGCTTGATGACTGGCGTCCCATCCGTTCGCTTCTGCGCTGCGAACGTGCTTCGGCAGAACCGGATGTCGGCGCCGGAACGGGAATGACCGCCAGGTCGGAGACGCCAACATCGTCGCTTGAAAGACCTCGCAGCGACGAACTGGCAGGTTGAGATGCCTCGGCCACAACGACTTCACCGGCCACAGCCACCTCTTCCGCGCCTCCCATGCCTCCACTGGAATCGGCCATCTTGCGGTCTAACGCCCGCACGGCGTCTAGGTCGGTTTCCTGTAGGATCGATGATGCGACCGACGGACGTTTCGAGAACTCGGCGACCGGTTTCCTTGGTTCGGAAGAGGGTGCCGCGAAACTGCCGCCCGCTGCGGACGCCCCTTCGGGAAGACCGTCGACGATCGAATAATCGTCGAACATGGCGTCTTCGTTCTCGGATTCGAAGGCTTCCTCTGTGATCCCCACGTCCACTGCCAAGTGGCGGTCCTGATTCCATTGTGGAGCCAGCATCAGGGCACCAAACGATGCCGCGGTAGCAATCGTCAGCCCCGGCACCAGCCATCCTCGCCAACTGCCCGTCTTGGCGATCGTGGGCGAAACGGCATCTGCCAAGACTTGCTCGCGACGACTCGGTTCCAGCACCGGCATCTCTTCAGCAGCAAAGTGAGACTCCAACTTGCCGGTCAGCAACCGCACCTCATCGACTGCCGCCTGTAGCTCCGGGCAATTCGCCAGCTCAGACTCAAACGCCTGTTCCTGCTCATCACTCAGTTCACCCAACGCGTAGGCAGTGATTCGCGGGTCGTTCCAATGAGAGTCACTCATGTCAATCTTCCAGTTCAAGCAAGTGTGCAGGTGGGGCGAGTTGGCCTGGGCAAGCGTCGGCAGATGGGACTCGCATGCGTTGTGTCCGGGGAGTTGTGACCGGGTGGTGTTGTGGGTGGGACAGCTAACCGGTGGCCAAGACGGTGCGGAGGTTGCGGACCGCTTCGTGTAAATGAAAGCCAACGTTGCTGACCGTCAGTCCGGTAACCTCCGCGATTTCGCGGTAAGACAATCCCGCCTGCATTCGCAGCCGAATCACCTCCTGCTGTCGCGGCGTCAACCGCTGGATCAGCTCCCCAAGCTGAATCTTGTCTTCCGCGTCACTGACGACGCTCTCGGCGCTGGGGGCCGAGTCGGCGACTTGGACTTCCGATGCGTCCAAGGGCGTCGCGCGTTTGGTTCGTTGCATGTCGATCACTCGGCTACGGCAAACGGAGAACAGCCAGGCTGCGATGCGTGATTCAATCTTCTGTCGATCTTCACGGCACAGTCGCAGGAACGTTTCCTGCACGGCGTCTTGAGCCCCCTGCCAATCCCCGCCCAACATTCGCCCGGCATAGGCCAGCAGCGGCCGCTGGTAACGATCGATCACAGCCGTCGGCCAGGGCGCGGCCTCACAAGGCGCACCCGGGTCGAGATCCTGCGATCGTTCGCGGAGCGTTTCAGTCATCGGTTTTGGCAGAGAAGAAAAGACGTCGGTACAGCCAACACGACGAATCAGACGGATGATTGTTAGGAGGAAACTGAAAAAAGTTTTGCGAGCCTTCGCGGACAACGCCCGCCAGCGCCGTGGAGTCTACTGTGACAACGCCTCGCGCTGCTGCGACAGGCGTTCCTCCAACACCACCGGGTACGCCAGATCCCCCGACAACACGCCGGCGGGCAGCTGCGCCAGCTGTGACAACGCGAACTGGCGGATCTGCTGCAAAGACTGGTGGGGCGGCACAACCTGTCCGGATCGCATCACCGGTTGTAGCAAGTCGCTAGATTCACCGACCGACGCGATCTCGAGCGATTGATCGGGCGACTCAACCCGGTGTCCTGACAATCCGTCCGGCGGGCCGATCAGCTGACTGAACAATACGTCACCGACCAATTTCCCATCATGCGTCCAGCGGCGGACCTGCTGGATACCGGGAACCGACCGCTTGATCGCTTGTTCAGACAGCTTGATCCGAGGCTCCCAATCGCCGTCGTTGTTTCGGATCGCGCCCAGCTTGTACACGCCTCCCAACGCCGGATTGCCCTTGGCCGTCACCAAGTTCGTGCCCACGCCCCAAATCGCGATGCATGCCCCTTGAGACTTCAGCTCCGCAATCGATGATTCGTCCAGATCGTTGCTGGCGACAATTGATGCATCCGAGAAGCCGGCGTCGTCCAGCATCTGCCGCGCCTGCCGGCTGAGCTGTCCCAGGTCTCCGGAATCGAGGCGAATGCCGACCATTTGATGACCACGAGCTCGCAGCTGTCGCCCCACTTCAATGGCGTTGGTCACGCCCGCCAGCGTGTCGTACGTGTCGACCAAAAACACGCAGTTGTTGGGCATTGCCTTGGCATAGGCATCAAATGCTTCCGGTTCGGTGTCAAACGACATCACCCAGCTGTGTGCGTGCGTGCCGCGAACCGGAATGCCATGTAACTTACCTGCCAGGACATTGCTGGTCGCGTGACAACCCCCGATGTAAGCCGCTCGACTGGCAGCCAATCCACCGTCGATCCCCTGAGCACGACGCAGCCCAAACTCCAGCACCGCGTCACCGCCCGCCGCCTGGCAGACCCTCGCCGCTTTGGTCGCGATCAAGGTTTGGAAGTTGATGATGTTCAGCAGTGCCGTTTCGACCCATTGGCATTGCCACAACGGGCCACTGACCCGAACCAGCGGTTGATGCGGAAAGACGACGGTGCCCTCGGGAATCGCATCCACGTCCAGGCTTAAACGCATCCCCTTCAAGACTCGCAGAAACTCGTCGTCGAATAACCGCTTCGAATCGTTGCCCAGCAACGTTCGCAGGTAATCCACGTCGGACGACGTGACTTGAAACTCCGCTAGCCACTGCAGTGCCGGCATCAGTCCGGCCGCGATGGCGTACCGGCCGCCGAACGGACAGCGACGAAAGAACAGGTGGAACACCGACGCGCGGTCATGCATTCCCTGCCGCCAATACCCGTATCCCATCGTCAGCTGATAGAGATCCGTCAGCAGCGAAAGCGATGTGCCATAAAGCGTCTCATCCGGTTCGGTCCGCTTCGACATTTGCGCGCCGTGACTCCTTCTGCTTGATTTCCTAAGACGGCATCGATTCGGAACGAACGTACCGAAAGTCGCCCCCGTATAGAACCGCCGCGTACTCGGCTTGCCGAATGAGCCGGCAAGTGGAATCGCCGCTCCATCCTTTCGATCGGCTATCCTACTGGAATGACCTACGACCCTCGAATTCTCCTGACAATCCTGCTGTCTCTGACGGCCGCGATCACTCTTGCCCAAGAAGCCCCCCAGGACGCGCTGCGTCCAAACGTCGTTCTATTCCTGGTAGACGACCTTGGGGCCGACGAACTTGCTTGCTACTCAAGCCGATTTCACGAAACACCTCATGTCAACGCCTTAGCCAGCCGGGGAATGCGTTTTACGCACGCCTATTCCGGCAGCACGCTCTGCTCGCCCAGTCGCGCTGCACTGCTGACTGGTCGGTCGCCGGCGCGACTGCATCTGACCGACTGGATCCCAGGTCAAAAACAGATCAACCGCAAGACCTTGACGCCCGATTGGCAAACCTGGATCGATCGTGAACGCGTCCTGCTGCCCGAAGCGATGAAGGAACAGGGATATGTCACTTGTTTCCTTGGGAAATGGCATCTTGTTCCTCGAGCCAAACCAACCGAGCAAGGTAACCCGCTACGCGTCCGAGAATTGGCTTCCATGTATCGCGACCACATGCCAGAGAACAACGGCTTTGACGAAAACTTTGCCGGCGACCATTCGCCCAATCAGGGCAGACGCTTCTTGTTTCCGGCGTTTCGCAGTTTTCCCGGGCTAAAAGACAAGGGAACCGAAGATGATTGCCTGACCGACGTGCTGACTGATTGCGCCGTCGACTTCCTCGATCGAAAAGGGAACAACCCCTTCTTTTTGTACTTCTCCTACTACACCGTGCACACACCGATTACCGGCAAACCGGAGTACGTGAGGAAGTACGAACGGAAGTTGGCGGACAACCCTACCGCGCATTACTACATGGACAGCCCTGGAAAGGCGGCCATGGTCCAGAGCCTGGACGAGAGTGTCGGCCGAGTCATATCGAAGCTGAGAGAAATCGGGCAACTCGACAACACGTTGATCATCTTCACCGGCGACAACGGAAGCCAAGGGAACGAGTTTGTCGTCAACCACCGCGGCAATAAGGGAACTGCCTACGAGGGCGGCACGCGCGTGCCGTTGGTCGTTGCCGGTCCGCGAGTACAAGCTGGCGTCTGCGACGTACCCGCTATCGGGATGGATCTGTACCCGACCATTCTGTCGTACATCCAAGTACCGCAGAAACCGAAAGAGCATCTCGACGGCGTGGACCTCATGCCGCTGCTGACGCAAACCGGAACGATCGACCCTCGCCCGCTTCATTGGCACTACCCACACTACGATGAAACCATTCCGTACAGCTCGGCGATCGTTGATGGCTGGAAGGTCATCCGCTACCCAGACGACGGCAAGATCGAACTCTACGATCTGAATGACGACCCGATGGAGACGAATAACTTGGCCATGGCCAAGCCTGGAAAAGCCAAGTCGATGGTGCAGATTCTTGACCGCGTCTTGACTGACGCCAACGCTCAGCCGGCAATTCCCAATCCAGACTACGATCCCTCTGCGTTCTCAGGCGGCATCCGAGACTTTCGAATTTGGGACGAAGGCCGCAAGAAGGACGACGGTGGATTTCGGACGCATGATCTCTGGTCACCGCATCAAGCCGGTAAAACGCGTTTGCGGATCTTGCTGCCCGATGCCTTCGATCTTCGCAAGAAGTATCGAGTCCTTTACGTCTTGCCGGTTCACGAAGACGGCGTGGAAACCCATGGCGACGGTCTGGTTGAAATCAAGAAGCACGACGTTCACAACCAGCATCAGCTGATTTGCGTCGCGCCGGGATACACCAGCAAGCCATGGTACGCAGATCACGACTTGAATCCTCACAAGCAGGATGAGAGTCACTTGCTGAAAACGGTGATTCCGTTCATTCAAAAACGTTACCCCGTGCGTGCTGATGCCAACGGGCGGCTGTTGATCGGTTTCAGCAAGTCCGGGTGGGGCGCTGCCACGCTGTTGCTTCGCCATCCAAATCTGTTTCACCGCGCTGCCGCTTGGGACCCCGGCATTCGCGTCGATACCGGCCCCATCGAAGAGTCGGAACGAAGTGAACGGATCGCCAGAGACTGGGGAACGCCCGAGAACTTCGCAGCGTATCGCCTTACGAACCTGATCAGAACGCATGGAAAAGCGTTAGGCGACGAACCACGCCTGTTCTACTTCAATACCGAAGGGAAACGCGCAGTCGGAGGCATCGAGATTCATCGACTCTTGGTCGAGCAGGAGATCCCCCATCGATACGTGATGGAACCTTACCGTGAACATGCTTGGGACAGTGGTTGGCTCCCCGAAGCGGTGTCCTTCCTGGTCGCCAATTGAACGCGCTGGTCGGCGTATCGTCTCCAACCCTGACCGCGTGAGGGCGAACAGGGGGGAGACGCTGTTGATCGACGCACGTCCCAAACGATCAAGATCGAAAACGCCGTCGCCCTTCCTACGCACGATGCACAGCGGAAGCCGGATCATGGGGGCCGCCCCAAATCCGGCTTGCGGTGGCGGTTCGGGGCGCCTGTATACGAACAGGTTGACGGTGTCCGATACTCTCACCGCTGAACTGCCGAATGCAGGCCCGCGCGGCGGAGACCGCCTCGGCTTGAGCAACCAAATGACCCAAGTAGAACGAGGAGTTCCCATGCTGAAGACTCACGTGGTCCTAAATTGCCTCGGAGCTCTGTTGCTTGCGGAAGTTTGCCTTGCCGAAAACTACCCTCAGTTCCGAGGACCGAAATCCAATGCGGTGTCAACGTCGCCATTGCCGGTGACCTGGTCGGATGTGGACGGACGCCAAAACAGCATTCGCTGGAAGATCCCTGTCCAGGGCGAAGGGTGGTCGCAGCCGATCGTTTGGGAAGGCCGACTTTACATGACCGCCGCTGTACCCTCTGACCCTTCGAACCGGAACTCCACGCGACCAGAGTCGAACAACGGGGGCTACGGACGCGATCGCAATGACCTGGTGAATGTCAATTATCATTACCAAGTGGTTTGCATCGACGCCGATAGCGGTGCGGAAGTCTGGCGAACAAGCGTCAAAGAGGGCAAGCCACCGATCCCGCGACACAGCACCAATACCTACGCCACCGAGACGCCCGTTACCGACGGGCAGCGCATCTACGCCTACTTTGGCATGAACGGAGTTCATTGCTTGGACATGGACGGCAATTTGATTTGGCAAAAGGACTTGGGGAGATACGAGATGCGAGCCGGTTGGGGCACCGCAAGCTCACCAGCGATGCTCGACGATCGTTTGTTCATTCAAGTCGACAATCAAGAGCAATCGTTTCTGTTGGCCTTGAAGGCGACATCGGGCGAGGAGATTTGGCGAGTCAATCGAGAAGAGTCTTCACAGTACAGCAGTCCGTTCATTTGGAAGAACTCGCTACGGAATGAATTGATCGTCGGCGGGATGGTCTACCGCTCCCATGATCCAATGACAGGCGACCTGCTCTGGGAACTAGACATGAACAAGGGGCGGTCGTCGGCGACGCCCGTTGCGATCGGCGATCGACTCTACGTTGGCAATGAGTTTCGCAACCGTGGTGGAGCAGATGATGGTGGCGGGCGACTGTACGCGATCAAACCAGGCGGCAAAGGAGACATCACACCGCCCGATGACGGCATGGTCGGAGAATACGTTCAGTGGCGGATGGATGATTCCGGCATTCAAATGGCGTCACCCACGTACTGCGGCGGAAACCTTTACTTCTTTGAACGCCGTCTCGGCATTGTTCACTGCGTGGACGTCGAAACGGGTCGATTGGAGTACAAGAGCCGGGTCCGCGGAGCCAAAGCGTTTTGGGCATCACCCTGGACCGACGGCGAACACGTTTTTGCGATGGACTCTCGTGGGA
>JBCCUO010000117.1:0-8024 GCA_039196805.1 Planctomycetota bacterium
GCAAATCGTAGGCAGCCAGTGCCGCGGTCACGCCAAAGACCGGATCGGAATGCGTGATCGCGCGGTCCAGGCGCGAAACCACACCCTCTGGGTTATCGATCACCCGCACGCCCAACGATCGAGCCACCGGGCTGTTGGTCAGTGCGATCGACAGCATCTGAGACTCGGTTAAATCGTAAAACCGAGACGGCGGTTGGTCGGCCGCGGCCGGAGTGAATCTGGCGCGGGATCGAAGAGACGTTGAATCCTCAGGCGCCGCTGACAGGGTCTCCGCATTCCCGATCAGATCGGTTGCGTGCGACGCCAGTTGAAACACGTCTTCTTCAGCGGCCAACGGCTCCGCTTCGCGAGCGTGAGTCGCATCCGGACGCAACACCGTCAGCGTTGGAGATTCATGCTTCTGTCGCGAGAATCTGCTTGGCGGGGGCCCAGAAGCACAACCGGCAATCGCCAGCGTGACAACCACCGCGATCGCAGTCGTGATCAGCGTCATGCCAGGCAGTCTTGTGCAGTGAAATGACAAGGTCACTTGGGCCAATCCGTTGGGAATGAATCGACGCCTGGAATCAGAGTCATTCGTGGTCGAACGACTGCCAGGCGGAGCGACGATTGCCGCCATGCAGACCGTCCCCGCTCCCTGGGGATCGTCCAGCAGGCTGGGTGGCAACCAACAAAGTCACCATGGGCAAACTCCCGCACTCGTCGTGTCGTCGTTACAACATGAATGTTCTGCACAATCGGACGAGTTCCCACCCGCACTGCCGTCGTGAAGACGAGACCCATGGCTCAGACGCTCACCCTTTTTGAAATGGCGATCCGCGGTGTCCGCTTTCGCTGGCGATCCACTGTCGCGTTGGCCCTAGGCGTCGCCACCGCCGTCACGGTGATCGTGGGCGCGCTGTTGGTTGGCGATTCGATGCGGGGCAGTCTTCGTCAGTTGACGCTGGAACGTTTGGGCAAGATCGAAACGATGATCTTGCCGGGGGGCTTTTTTGAAAGCGAGGGCCTGGTCGATCCCAGCGTTCGATCGGAGCCACTGATTTGGTTTCCGTCGGGAGTCGTCGAGGCCAAGCGGGATGATGGCAGCGGAATCATTCGCCGCGCCGGTTCCGTCCAGATCGTGGCCAGCGATCCAACGTTTTGGGAGTTGGATACCGCGGACATCAGACCGAAAGCAACCCCCGGCTTCGATGAAGTGATTCTCAATGAAGCTGCGGCCCGCGAGTTAGACGTAGCCATCGGAGACAACGTGACCGTTCGGCTTCCAGTGGAAGGGGCTGTTCCTGCTGACAGCCCGCTGGGAAGGCGCGACGCAACGACCGAAGGGTTACCGCGTTTGAAGGTAATCGACATCCTGCCCAATCGAGGCTTGGGTCGGTTCGCAGTGATCCCCAACCAAGCCACTCCAAAGACTGCGTTTTTAGCTCGCTCGCTGGTGGCCGATACCTTGGAACGCGATGGACAGGCCAACGCGATCGTCTCGCCGTCTCCATTGACCATGGACCAGATCAATGTCGACTTGGCGGATACGGGTATGAAACTGCAGCGTGTTCGGCAATCGTTCGGTGACGACGATGAAACGGTGTTTCAATACGATTGTCTGACTAGCGACCGCTTATTGCTACCGGAGGCGGTCGTGGACCGATTGCAGGATTCATCGACGTCCGACGGCACGTCCGCCGCACCGATCATGACGTACTTGGCCAATGCGATTGAGAAACTGGATGACGATGGCAACGTGGTCGCGTCGACGGTTTACGGAACGGTGACGGCCGCCGACTCCAGTGATGGGTTGCCGCTGGACTACACGCTGCCCGACGACGGTGACTCGGACCGCATCCCGCTGGTGATCAATTCCTGGACAGCCGAGAAGCTGGACGCCGAAGTTGGCACACCGCTGAGAATTGCCTATTACGAACCGGAGGTCGAAGCGGGTAATGAGATCGAACGCTACGCGGATGCGATCGTGACGCAAATCGTTCCCATCACTCGTCCCGCGAAACCGTTTCGTGGAAATCGACCGGCTGTCTATGAAACACGACCCACGCTTTACAACGATCCTGATCTGACACCGACGGTCCCGGGTGTCACCGATCAAGAGTCGATGGATCGTTGGGATACACCATTTGAGTTGACGCGAACGATCGATCGACCGGACGACACCTACTACAAGGATCATCGATTGACGTCCAAGGCATTCATGCCGCTCGCCGACGGTCGGCGATTGTTCGCCAGTCGGTTTGGCCAAACCACAGGCCTGCGATTCTCGACCACGTCGAAGGTGTCTCCGGAAGGGAATGTCTCTCCGGCGCTCGCCTCACGAATCGATCGAGAGCTGGAGGATCTGTTGCCGGAACTGGGTTGGACAGTCATCCCAGTTCGTCAACAACAGCTCGATGCATCGCGAGGAACGACGCCATTCGATGCATTGTTTTTGTCGCTCAGTTTCTTTGTCATCCTGGCGTCTGTGCTGCTGATTGCGATGCTGATGCGCCTGTCGCTGACCCAGCGGTTGAAGCAGTTGGGAACTCTACTGGCGGTGGGCTGGACGCCGAGTCGTGTGCGACGACTGGTTGTGGGTGAAAGTCTGTTGGTGGCGGCGTTCGGCGGCGTCGTGGGGATTGCTGGTGGGGTCGCCTACGCGCAGTTCATCCTTTGGGCCTTGCGATCCTGGTGGGTTGGAGCGGTCACGGTGCCCTTTCTGTCGTTTCACTGGTCGGTGGGCAGCGTGCTGATTGGACTACTGGTTGGTTGGGGAATCGCCGCGATCACCCTTACCTTGATTGCCCGTCGATTGCTCAGGACGCCGCCGACGGACCTGTTGGGCGGACGGACAGAGGCGTCCACAGGCGCTGAAACCAACACGAAGCGGCGATCATTCGGGTGGCAAAAACCGTTGATGGTGGCAACAGCCATCGCGGCGATGGGGCTGGCTGCCTTCAGCGCCGTCTCCGGTGGTCAAGCGGCGGCAGGCGGTTTCGTCGGCGCTGGGATGCTACTGCTAGGAACGTTTTTGCTGGCGATTGATGCAAGGCTACGTCGACCACGACGCATCGGTGGCGAAGGAGGCCAGCCGTTTTCAGTCGGGCAGCTCTCTTCTCGAAACGCGACTCGCAATCCAACTCGTAGCACGCTTTCGATCGCCTTAATGGCCACCGCTGCTTTTTTGATCGTGGCGATGGGAGCATTCCGGCTGCAGCCGACACGGCGAGGCACCGGCGGGTTCGATTTGATGGGTCAGTCGTCACAACCTCTGTTCCGCGACCTCGCCGACTCGAAGATTCAAGCCAACCTGCTGGGGATCGATGCCGATGCATTGGCCGACTCTCAGATTCTCCCGCTGCGTTTGAGGCCGGGGCAAGACGCTAGTTGCAACAACTTGTACCAGGCGACTCGCCCGACCGTGCTGGGAATCCCCCAACGCTTCTCCCAGCTGGTTTCCAGTGACGACCGTTTCGGTTTCGACTTCGTGGGCGGCATGGACCCGGCATCTTCCCCGTGGGTTCAGTTGGAAGAGTCCGCAAGGGGGCACGCAAGGCGACCCTGTTCCTGTCGTCATCGACCAGAACACCGCGATGTGGAGCCTTCAAATGCATGGCGGTGTTGGCGAAGTCCGTTCGTTCGAGTTCGATGCCGGCAAACCGATTTGGTTCCGCGTCGCTGGTTTGCTTTCCGGGTCGACTCTGCAGGGCAAACTGCTGATTGGCGAGACGAATTTTGAGTCGCTGTTTTCCGAAATCAATGGCTATCGATTCTTTTTGATAGCCAGTGATCCAAAGCTGGCAGTGGGATCCGACGAGTTGATAGAGAAACGCGCGGAGGTCGCGTCGGTCTTAGAGTCGCGACTGGGCGATGTTGGGATGGATGTGACGCCATCGGCGGAAGTTTTGGCGGGATTGTTGGCGGTCCAGAACACCTACCTCCGCACTTTTCAAAGTCTGGGTGCGTTGGGACTCTTGCTTGGGACGATCGGTTTGGCGGTGGCCCAACTGCGGAGCGTGCTGGAACGTCGCAGAGAGCTAGCGGTGATGCGGGCGATCGGATTCACGCCGGCTCGCTTGGGCTCGATGGTTCTGGGCGAAACTGCGGTGTTGCTGCTGGTCGGGATCGGCTGCGGGACACTCTGCGCGGTCCTGGCGGTGCTGCCCCACGCGGTCGTCAGCGGTGTGCGTCCACCAGTCGGTGAACCGGTGGTCGTCTTGCTGGGAATCCTGCTGTTTGGAATGCTGGCAGGGCTGGCGGCGGTGTCGCGAGTCGTCCGAATGCCGTTGGTCGGCTCGTTGAGAGCCGACTGATCGCCGGCGTCCCTAGCGCGTCAACTCCAAAACAACTTCGTGTTTCAACTTCCTTCCGACTACGGTGCACCCGCTGGTCAGGCCATTTCGGCTGCCCACCACCTGGCCGTGGATGAGGCGGGGTTGCTTTGGGCCGACGATCGCGGCGAGACCGAATGGATTCGCCTTTGGCAGTTTGAAAGTCCGGTCGTCGTCATTGGTCGATCATCGCGAATTAGCGACGAAACGGATCGCGATTTCTGTTCCACGATGCGGATTCCAGTGCTTCGTCGCTGCAGCGGCGGGGCATCGATTGTCGCTGGTCCCGGATGTTTGATGTACAGCGTCGTGCTGAGTATCAAGAAACGTCCTGAACTTCGAAAGATTGACGCGGCGCACTCATTCGTGATCGGTCATCTCCTGCAGGCGACGCGGCCGCAGTTTGCCGACGTTCGCCACCAAGGCACCTGCGATTTGACCTGGCTTGGTCAGAAGTTTTCGGGCAACAGCATGCGTGTCGCTCGCAATCACATCCTTTATCACGGGACGATACTGTATGCGGCAGACTTGGACTTGATCGAGCAGTGTTTGAGTTTCGCTCCGCGGCAACCCGACTATCGTGTAGGGCGATCTCATCGAAACTTTGTTGTCAACCTTTGCATCGACCCGCACCGATGGCGGCAAGACCTGCTAGCGGCGTTTCAAGTCACGCAGCCGTTAACGGACGATGAAGGACTTCGTGACCGGATCGATCACCAGCGGCAGCATCGATATGATTCTGCCGACTGGCACGATCGACATTGATGATTCATGACCAGACGGATCGTCACCACGCTCCGTTCCCCGCTTCGTTACCCCTTTCTCGGCCGACTGACGTCCATGAATAGCGAACTCGCTACGACCTTTCCGACCTTGGTCCAATACGATCAACAGCAGGTACTGCGGTTCTGGGATCAGCTTGATTCAGCGGAGCGGGATCGATTGCGCGGGCAGGTCGACGCTTTGGATCTTGAGCAGTTGGCGCGACTGATTGGTGGGCAGGATGACGCAACCGACTTTGAGTCGTTGGCCGCTCGTGCAGCAACACCTCCTGCGGTCGGCGCCGACGGGTCGGGCATGCCGTGGAGTGTGGACGAGGCTGGCGTCCGAGGTGAGCAGGCTTTGCGTGATGGAAAAGTCGCTGCCATCCTGGTGGCGGGCGGGCAAGGTACGCGTTTGGGCTTCGATCTGCCCAAGGGGATGTTTCCGATCGGCCCGGTCAGCGGGAAGACCTTGTTCCAAGTTTTCGCCGACAAGTTGTTGGCCAAGCAAGCTCGTTATGGTGTGAAAATCCCCTGGTACATCATGACCAGCGAGGCGACGGACCAACCGACTCGTGAATACTTTGAGGCGAACGACTATCTGGGGTTGGACGCCGGCCAGATTCGAATCTTCAAGCAGGGCACCATGCCGGCGGTTGACGCCGCAACTGGCAAGATCCTTTTAGCAGACCGAGGTTCGATTGCCCTCAGCCCTGATGGGCATGGCGGCACGGTTGCCGCACTGAGCCGAAGCGGTTGCTTGGCGGATGCCAAGTCGAGGGGGATCGAGCAGCTCTTTTACTTCCAGGTTGATAATCCGCTGGTCACGCTTTGCGATCACAAATTGATTGGCCATCACCTGCTCGCCGGAAGCCAGATCACGACACAAGTCGTTCGCAAACGCTACCCGAAAGAGAAAGTTGGGATCGTCGTTCAGGCAGACGACCAAGTTCGGATCATCGAGTACAGCGACTTGCCGGACCAGGCTGCTGAGGCGACCGATGCCGACGGGCGGCTCAAGCTGTGGGCTGGGAACATCGCGGTCCACGTCATCGACATCGACTTCCTGGAATCGGCCGCCAATTCCGAGTCAGCGCTGCCGTATCATCGAGCTTCGAAGAAGGTGCCGCACGTCGATTCCTCCGGGCAGCTCGTGTCGCCCACCGAGCCGAACGCGATCAAGTTCGAGCGGTTCATTTTCGATCTCCTGCCCGCCGCTAAGACCGCGATCGTGGTCGAGGTAAAGCCGGAAGAGGCGTTTGCCCCGGTCAAGAACGCCGACGGCGCGGCCAATGACACTCCGGGACTTGCCAAAAAGGCCATCGTTGCCCTACATCGGCAGTGGTTGGAAGAGGCGGGCGTCGCGGTCGATTCTGACGTTCAGGTTGAGATTGACCCCCGGCTGGCCGAATCACCGGAAGAATTGGCGGCCAACATCGACACAAAATCGCGAATCAGCCAGCACCGGTATCTCAGCGTCGATTAAACTCGGGCTGAATCCCGCGACGGCACTTTCTTGGCGTTCACGCGCGAATCCGAAGCTCGTACTAGATTCTCTGTCGGTCCAGTTGGCTGGGTCGAACTTGACAGAGCGTGAATCATGGAGCGGTGCGTCAAGCAGCGACAACCTCGGACGTGGTCGCGCCGTTCGCGGGTTCCCACCAGAGAATGCCGCGCGAAACCACGCTCGTAGGGCGGGGTTAAAACGCTGCCGCATTATCTGTGTCCCGCCCAATTCCCTCCCGCTCACTAGGCTGCTTGCCATGCCCCGGTCTTTGACGCGCCGATCCCAAGACTCCCGATTCGGGGGCATCATGGGAGGCCTGTTGGTCATTCTGGCCATTCTGGCCGCCGCTGGATTCTTCGGCTACCAGTACGTTTACAACAACGCGGACCAGATCTCCGCGGACGACTTGATCGTCAAATCCGTGTCCCGGGGACCGTTCGATCACATCGTCTTGGAACAGGGCGAGATCGAGAGCAGCAGCAACATCGAACTGGTTTGCGAGGTCGAGTCGCGTGGTGGCGGTGGCACTCAGATTTTGTGGGTCATCGAGGAGGGGACGAAAGTCACCAAGGGTGAGAAGCTGGTCGAACTGGATGCCTCGAATATCGAACTGCAGCTGAAAGAGCAGCGGATCAAGGTGATCGCAGCCCAGTCCAACCTAGCCTCAGCAAAGGCGACCCTGGAGCAAGCGAAGATCTCCAAGCAGGAGTATCTCGAGGGCGTCTTTGAGACTGATAAGAAGACGATGCTCAGCAGCATCGCGGTGGCTCAGCAAACGCTTCGGAAAGCTGAGCTGACGCGAGACAGCAGCAATCGTTTGGTCGCGAAGGGCCTGATCAAGCCGCTTCAGTTGGAGGCCGATAACTTCGCGGTTGACGACGCGAGAAACAAGCTGGAAGCCGAGGAAGCAAAACTGGATGTGCTTGAGAGGCTGACCAAACAGAAATTCACGGTTCAGTACGATAGCGACATCGAAGCCGCCAAGGCCAAAGTGTCGGCTCAGGAGGAGGAGGTTCTGGAGGAGGAGCAGGATCTTGAGCTTCTCAAAAGCCAGTTGGAAAACTGCGTGATTTACGCACCGACCGATGGCGTTGTTGTTCACGCCAACCGATACAGCGGACGCGGTGGCAATGCGGAATTTGTGGTTGAAGCAGGCGCAAGCGTTCGTGAACGCCAGGCAATCATTCGGTTGCCCGACCCAAATAAGATGCAGATCAAGTGCAAGGTCAATGAGTCGCGGGTCACGTTGATTCGTCCCGGCATGGCCGTGCGAATTGGTATCGACGCCCTGCCCGACTTGAAGTTGACCGGTCGCGTCAGCAAGGTCAATCGCTACGCGGCGCCCGGCAGTTGGATGACCTCGTCGGTCAAAGAGTACGAGACGTTTGTCGAGATCCTGGATCCGCCGGACGTCATTCGCACCGGGATGACCGCCGAGGTGCA
>JBCCUO010000118.1:0-8017 GCA_039196805.1 Planctomycetota bacterium
CCGTTGTCGCATTCGCGCTTGCCGCGTTCGGTTGTCGAAGTGTTCGGAACGACACCACGGAACTGGATTCCCTATTGCGCACCGTTTCCTACGAGGTCGCTGAACCGTCTCAGTTGCCGAGTGCTCAGATTATGACCCAAGAACAAACGGTTGGCCTTGCAGCAAAGCAAAGCATTTCCTCGCGTGTTCGTGCCTTCGGCGGGTCGGTCGCTAGTGGCTTGAGCAACTTGGCCGGAGCCATGCTGAAAGGCGTGTTTGTCCTGGTCAAGTCGGCGTTCGATTCCGACGACGACGATCGCTCAACTCGCGGGCGGGCGGATCGAAGCATGAACCAATGGATCGAAGAGCGAGATCGATGGCGCGAAGAAGACTAGACGCTTCTGATCGCGACCGCGCATGTCAATGCGTCAGATGGATGCATGTTGCTTCAGGCATCAGCCGATTGCCGCCAGGCTGTTGGGTCGTGACAACAGAATCCGACACGCTTGCGCGATGCGGCTGATAGATCGATGCTGCTACTGGCATCAGCCGCCCGGCGCTAGCCAGCGGTTAGCGGTGAGGAACCGGACGCTAGCGCGGCACCGGCTGATTTGACGAGCCGCTTGGCGCCAGCATGTCGGGTAGCGCGAATACCGAAGAGCCCGACACGCATCGCGGGATGCGGCTGATGGAGCGATCGCCTGGCCAGTCGCTAACAGCTAAACGTCAACCGCTTCTTTCTCCCGCTGACCGCTTCTTCACCTCCGATGCCGATTCAAGAATTCAATCGCGGTGCTCAGGTGCAGTCCGCTGAAAAACGCTTTTCCTCCGTGGCCTGCCTTGTCCAGCGTGATCAGTCGAGCTTCCAAGCCGTTCTCCTTGTATCGCGACACAATGCGATCGCTCTGATCCAGCAAGACCGTCTTGTCGGCCGTTCCGTGAAAGACCAACAGTGGAGGATCGTCGGGCGTGACATAGTGGGCCGGACTGGCAAACCTTTCCGTGTCCTTCGTTGGCTTGCCGGTTTTCAGTCCGCCCAGCAAAGCGAAGCTACCTGACTTCTCGGTGTAGGCGCGATCGGGTTGGGTCTTCCCTCGCAAAACGAAGTCGGAAGGGCCGTAGTAGTCGATCACGCCCTGAACGCTGGATGACTGATCCAAGTGATCACCTACGTCTCCTTCTAGTTCGGAGACGCCGCCCGACGTCCCGAGCAAAAGTGCCAAATGGCCGCCGGCGGAACTGCCTGCGACCGCGATCCAGTCGGCTTGGTATCCGTACCGGGCTGCGTTGCCGCGCAACCAACGAATGGCAGCTTTGCAATCATGAATCTGAGCGGGAAAAAGCGCTTGGTCAGTTAGGCGGTAGCTGATGCTGGCCAGCGCGTAGCCATGCTGGGTCACTGCCAGCAGCTTGGGGTTCGCGCGCGAACCTCCTCGCCAACCTCCGCCATGAACCCACACCACCAAGGGCGGCTGGTTCACACCAGCAGGTACATACAGGTCCAGCTTCAATGGGACTCCGTCTACGTTCGCAAAGACGATGCCCTTGTGCGAGTCGATGGAGACGGACTCGTCCGCCCGGACGAGTGATCCGAAACCAAAAAGCAGTAGGAACACGACGAAAAGTGAAGTGGAACAGACCGCCTGTCTGTCGGTCTGCGGCTTAGTTGGCTGTGGGCCGATCCGACGGTGGTTTCTCACGATCGCTGGTTGGTTCATGGCGCAGGGACCTCACGAAGGACTTATGATGCGCTAGATCGTACTCCAATGACGAACTCCCCGCGTTTCTTGATCGAGGGAATGATGCTCCCAAGTCTTTCGCGTCGACAGTTTCTGCAATCCACGGGATCGCTGGCCGCTTTGGGGCCTTCATTGGTGGCCCAAGCGAGCGAGGTAGGCAAAACCAGCTCCCGAGTGAAGGTCATTCACCCGGCCGGCCGAGTGCCGCTTTCGTTCGTGATCGATGACTCCACCTGCCTGGTCAACATGGGGCATTTTTGCACGCCGCAGTTTGCCGCTGCCTATCCCAAGCGAGCGATCTACCAACGACCTTGGCGAGCCTGGCCTCGCGAGATCCCCGACTCGTTTGTTCGCGAGTTTGGGACCTGGTGCGCTGAACAGGGTGTGAAAGGAAAGTACAGCGTCGTCCCCAATCCCGCCTGCGTTGGTTGGATCGACCGATTATTGCCCGGCTGGTCGCGTCAGCAACTGCAGGACAGTTTGAAGTTGGTGCGTGAACTGATGATGCCAAACTGGGACATTCATCCGGAGATGATTACCCATACACGCGTGATTGACCTGAAGACCGGCCGTCCCGTCGGCGAGATCAGCCCGTCGACGATGGAGAACTCGTATCCGCAAACAAAGCAGAGCGTCGACGAGCTGGCGTCCTACCTGGCGTACGCCTTGCGGATCTTGGAACGTTGCGATCTTCCTTGCAGCGGCATCACCACGCCGGGTGGATTCGGCAACCGGGTCAAGCAAGAACTGTCGCTGGCGGTTCAGCAAGCGGTGGACGCTGTGTTTTCGCCTGAGATCGTTCACTACTTCAAGTACGTGCAGGCGGGTGATCAGAGCACCGAGCCGCAGCTGGAGAACGTTCGCGGTGTGGGGACCGACCGCCTTCAGTTGACCGTGAACGTGCCTGCCGGAACGGGAGATTGGTTTGGCGGATGGCAGGGCGTCGAGCCGTCAGATCCCGATCGGTACTGCAACGAGGAGGCAACGTCCGGTCGCATAGTCGACTTGATCCAGAAGGGCATGCCCGCCGTCATGCTGTGTCATTGGCCCGGGATGTACTGCAATGGATCCAAGCAAGGTTTTCAAGACTTTCAGCGAATCGTCAGGTCACTGGCCACGCGGTTCGGTGGTTCCACCAAGTGGATGAAGCTGAGTGAGATCGCCCGGTACTGGTGCGCAAAGGAACTGACCACCGTTGCCGAATCCGCCGATGGGATCCGATTCGACGCTCCGTACTCCGCGCCCGAGTTCACGATCGAGAGGACCATTGTCGCTGATGAAGTGCCGAGTCAGATCAAGCTCGTCCATCACGGAAACGCAACGGTGCTTCGGCGCGTCGATGATCGTGCTCAGCTGATGTCAGATACATGGTGCTGCAGCGGAGAAACGTGCGTTGTGTGCTTGGATCTTCCCAAGGGGGCGTCGATGCTGCGTTTTGACAGGCGGTAACACCAACCAGTGGCGTGAGCTGACGCGTCGGGTTTGCAATCCCAACCCGCCGCGTGAGCGAGGGATTGCTCGCCGGGGGGAGTTGTAGGTCGGGATCCTTCGCTGACGCTTCTGGTTGGGATGCCTTTTGGTTACCCGAACCCGCTGCGTGAGCGAGAGATTCCTAGCTCAACGGCTGGCTCATCGTATCGCCACTTCCCAAAGTGACCGGCTGGAAGCCGCTCCCGCTTGGGATCGGCGTCAGAGTGGCCTGCGGTTTCGCCAGATCAAACACCTTGGTGGCTCCCAGCTTCGGAGTCTCGACTGTGGACTCGGATTTGTTCAGAGCTCGTTTGATCAGGGGGCGCGCCGCGAATGCCGTGCGTAGCAACGCGCTACTGAATCCCGGTCGGCTCGACGCGACGAGGCGGCCCAGCTGATACGCGCTGGTCGACCATTTCGCTTTGGAGGAACAGAGGATGCCCAGCGTGTCCAGTTTCCGCATTCCGGGTTCCGCATGCAGCTGCTCCAATTGCATGCATCGGAGCAGTCGCCCGGGGCCGTACTTCTGGAACTCGGGATCGAAGCTGATCTTGTGCGAAAAACAGACACCCTTGGCAAGATGACAGTACTCGAACGCAATCAGTCGACCATCGAAACGCAACGTCCACAGATCCAGCATGCCGGATCGGGCCATCGTGACAGCCTCAGTTTGATAGAACGAGTCCATGCCGGCCGATTTGAGTATCGATGTTCCCTCTTGGCCCTTCCAACCGCGGTCTTCCACGTCAAAGCACTCTTGAAGTCTGCTTTCCAACTCAGATGTATCGACTTGAATCCGCTCGACATGCAGTTCACCTTTGGCTTCCAGTTGGCGACGTGACTTGCGAACTGCCTGTCGATGATTGCCCGACCAACTCTTCTGATAGGCTTCCCAGTCGTGCAGGATGTCGACGACTCCGACGCTGTAACTGGATGACGTTCGGTACGCGTGACCTTGGGACTGGAGCGCTGACTGAAACGCTGACCAGCGCTCGCTCTGGAACTCGATCAAGTCCAATTTCAGCACGCGGTACGGTCGCGTCGCCAGAAAACGGACGATTTGATCGCAAGTCGTGGTCAGATCGCATTCGGCATCGACCATCAAGTCGCCCGCCACCGACCAACAGTTTGAGGGAAGCTCGGCATGCGTTGTCAGACCGTGCTTTCGACTGACCACCAGCGGCAGACCGGCAATCAAGCGATCGTCCTCTTGAACGATGATCGCCTCCAAGTTCTCTGGCTGCGCGAACGCTTGGCACCACTGGTCGACTCCCTGGGCGCGCTTGGTTGGAAGAGCTGCCGATGAGCGAAGCCAGAGATCGTTCCAGGCGCCGGTGTGGCGTCGAAGCTCGGCGGAACCGGCAAGGAGTCGGATTTGAGGTGTTGGCATGGACTGATCGGCTGGAGAGTGCGGCGTCATTCGGCGATGTGCGATCGCAGTGGCACACTGCCGATTCCCAAGCCTAGGTCATCCGAGTCACCCGAGTTTTGAGGTCGACGCTTTCCCTGATCGATTGGGATGGGTTGAATGGGTTGTGCAGGTTACGTCCCGTCAGCCGTACTCTGTGCGTTCGGTATACTATGGATTCACGCCTGCGGAGTCGGCGACTCGGTCGTGTTCCAGCGAACGGATTGCGGGGATGGTGTGCCCGCCTTTTCGGAACTGGTCCTTTCGATTCATGCTGAACGCCACGCCCCCCCTTTCGAACCGAATTTGGCAATCGTGCGGCGTGCTGGTGAGCTGGAGCCTGTTGTGCTTGACCATGGTGGGTTGTTCCAGCGACGAGGAGGTGAAACCGAAGCCTCCAGACGCACGATCGCAGTTGATGACGGCGATGTCGTTGGGCGATCTTGACCGGAGCGAGTCGTTGGTTCGGCGACTGCTGATCGAGAAGCCCGAGGACACGGAGTTGATGCTGTTGGCGGCTCGTGTCGCAATGCAGCGTCAGGATTGGCAGGCTTCAAGCCAACGCTATGCGGCATTCGTGTCGGTTACCGGGCCTACTTCCGTGTCCGAAGAGATCGCCGTCGAGTCGATCCAGTCTCAATGCATGGCCGGCGGAATCATGGAAGCGATCGATGCGTTGCGCGACTGGCCGCAAGCCTCACCGAGACTGATTCGCTTGCGAGCGAAGTTGTTGATGTCGATCGGCGACGTCGAAGGAGCCCGAGACGAGTATCGTCGCTTACTGTTGCAGGATGCGATCTCGCCGAAGGAGTTGCTGTCGTTGGCCGGTGGGCTAGATCGCTTGCCCGATGACGAAGTGATGGTCACGACCGCACTGAAGCAGCACCCGAACGATCGGCGACCGCAACTGGCCGAGGCGGTTCGGCGATGGCAAAAGCAAGAGCCCGACGAAGCCATCGCATTGCTCCAAACGGTCATCGAAAGCCAACCTCGCTTCGAGCCGGCACTAGGCTTGCTCGCTTTCCTATTAGCAGATGTCGATCCGTCAGGGCTCGAGCAACTGGTTGCCGAACACGGCTTGAAATTGGGACATCCCGATTATCAGTTTGCCGCAGCTCGATTGATGTCCCAAAGGCAACAGCTGTCGGCGGCGGCGATCTGTTATTCTGCCGCGATAGAGGGCCAGCAAGGACGATTGGCGGCAGCAGGTCTGGCGGCGGTGCTGGGGGAGATGGGGCGAGAATCGCTGGCCAACACAGCGGCACAGCGCGCCGAAAGGATGGCAAGTCTGCAACTGACTTGCCGTCGTTTTTCGGTCAATGGGAGTCGGTCACAGCGAGATGCACTGGAGATCGCGGACACGCTCAGCCAGCTTGGTCGGCTGAGCGAGTCGATCGCCTGGGTCCGCTGGGCGTCCACGCTGACCGATGACACGCCCGATGACGCCCGGAAGCAAATGGGCCAGATCGTGGCGGCAGCCCAATCAGAAAAGCTTCGAAACGCCACGCCCGAGAGGTTTCGCAACGATGTTCGCCAGCAGTTGGGTGAAAACTCCCTCTCAGCAGCGATGACCAGCTTGAACGCAGCGCGTGATCTTCGTGACGATCAGGGAGCTGCTACTCCAACCGATGACAGTTTGCCGATCTCCTCGCTGCGGTTTCGCGATGAAGCGGTCGAGCGAGGTTTAAAGTTCGCCTATCAGCATGCGGAGCCGAATGAGCCTTTGGGGCGTTGGCTTCATCACATCACCGGTGGCGGAATCGCAGCGATCGATTTTGATTTGGATGCGGACGCCGACCTGTTCACGGTGCGAGCGGGTGGGCATCCCAGTGATCGTTCCGAGATGCAGCCGGATCAACTTTGGTGGAATCGGGAGGGATCTTTCTCGGTTGTAGAGCCCTTGGCAGGAATCCCGTTTGGATCGGGCTACGGACAAGGGGTCGCTGTCGGCGACGTTAACGAAGATGGCTGGCCTGACTTGTTGGTGGGCAATATCGGTCCGAATCAACTGCTGATCAACAATGGCGATGGAACGTTCCGAGACGCGACCGGATCGAGCGGCTTGGTGGGAGACGAATGGACCTCCAGTGTGGCCATCGCGGACGTGGACGGCGATGGCCTAAGCGACTTGATTGAGATCAACTACTGCGGAGGCAACGACGTGCTCTCGCTGCCGTGTCGCGATGAGCAGGGAGAGTTGACGGCATGCATCCCGGGAGTTTTTCCCGGCACGATGGATCGCGTCTGGATCAACCAGGGCGACGGGACTTTTGCGTCAAGCGATGATTGGGCGCAGGTGCAGCAGGCCGGGCGAGGTCTTGGTGTGATGGTGGCAGACTTGGACGGACAGCCGGGCGTGGAAGTGTTCATCTCCAATGACATGACGAACAACCATCTTTGGCAATTCCGCGATGGCAGCTGGACAGAATCGGCGATGATCCGAGGGTTGGCCTACGGAAACGATGGTCGCCCGCAGGCCTGCATGGGTATCGCGCTCTGGCAGTCAGCAGAGGGCGAGCCGTTGTCGTTGTTTGTGACCAACTACTCCAATGAACACAATGCTTTGTATCGGAGTCAACGCGACGGGATTTTCCGTGATCAGATTCGCGGCAGCGGGATGGCGGATGCGTCCCATCCCGTGTTGGGTTTCGGCACCGTGATCGATGACTTTGATGCGGACGGGCGGCCAGAGCTATTTGTCGCCAACGGGTTGGTCAATCGCAATCCGGACCCAGGTGAGGCGTTCAAGCAACCGGCGCAGTGGTTTCGTTGGGACGGTCGGACATGGCAGCTGGATTCCATCTCCGCAGCCGACTCAGTCTATCTGTCGCGACCGCACGTGGGGCGCTCGGTCGTTCGCGGCGATTTCGATCGTGACGGTCAGCTCGACTTGGCCGTCGGACATCTTGGGGAGCCGCTGGCGTTGCTGATGAATCGAACCCGAAAGTCCGGCGGACGATCGTTCCGCATTCGCTTGGTCGGCAAGGCGTCCGCGCGCGACGCGATCGGGGCAACGGTGCAGTTGCAAACCGACCAGCGAGCGTTGGTACGGCAACGAACCGCCGGCGACGGCTACTTCGCCACCCACGAGTCGACGATCCAGATCGCGCTGCGTCGCGATGAGGTTCCAAAAGAAGTCGTCGTGCGTTGGCCAACTGGTGTGGAGCAATTGTATGCACTGGAGGGGGCCGCCACCGATTGCCTTCTGGTCGAAGGTGCCGACAGGGTTTGGTAGCGGGATAGACAAAGTAGCCCGGCTTCTCCGAAGGCCAGGCTCAATCTCTACGCGGCTGCTTCGCCGAGATCGTAGCGGAACTCGCGGAGAGTTTCGGCCTCAGTGCGTGGCGTGATCGTGGTTGGTCGCGCCTTCGAAAGCCTGCGCGGCCAGGGCTTCCAACATCACTTTTCCTTGCGTTTATCG
>JBCCUO010000119.1:0-7983 GCA_039196805.1 Planctomycetota bacterium
ACTCGACCTAGATACGGGTGCCGCCTCAGCGATCTCCTCATCCGCAACCACAATCGGCGACGCCATCGACCTGGCCTCGGGTAATCCTTCGGGAACGTCCAGCCCGTTTTTGATCAGCCTTGGTGGCGTTGGGAATACGCTTTACGGAGTTGACCTGGACTCCGATTCGCTGATCTCCCTTGATCCGGAAACCGGGGATGCATCGGTAGTCGGCGCGGTCGGTGCGGTGGGCAGCGTGACCAATGGTTCGGCAAGCTACAGCGGTTTCTCGGCTCTCACCGGCGTCGACGAAGATGAGGACGGACAATACGACGCGCTGTTCGGGTCGGTGAACTTCATTCGGGCGGGCGATGACCTGTTTCGTCTGGGTGGTGTCGCACGATACGACCTAACGGACGGTACGTGGCAACTTGTGGGCACGAACCCAGGCGTGATCTTCTTCGGTTTCGGTGCTGCCGCGGTGCCCGAACCTTCGACCTTCTCGCTCCTCGCGATTGCCACGGTGGGACTTTGCGTGCGATCAAGACGGTCACGTCGTTAGTTCGCCCTTGCCCAGCCAACTCATTCGCGAAGGCCGCGATTCACTCGCGGCCGGACCGAGTCGAACTCGTCAACCGATGAATTGCTTGCCTTGAAGCAGTTCGATGACTGCGTCGGCGGATTCCTCGATCGATTGTTGGCTGGCGTCCAGGACAAGGTCCGGTAGGCTCGGCGCTTGGTATTCCGCGGTGACACCTGGGAAGTTTGGCAGCTCTCCGGCGTCTGCTTTGGTGTACTGACCCTTCGTATCCCGCTGGCGACACACGTCGATCGGCGTGGCGACGTGAACGACCAGGAATCGGTCTTCTCCGATCAGCTTGCCAACTTTTTGACGAACGTCCTCAGACGGTGCGACGAACGAAGCCAGGCAAATCAAACCGGCGTCGCATAAGGTCACCGCTAGGTGTCCGCTGCGCCGGAGGTTTTCACTGCGGTCGTCGGCGGTGAATCCGAGATCACGGCTGAGTCCGCGTCGGACGCCTTCCCCGTCGATCATGGCGACGGCGCGACCTGAATCAAACAACTTCCGTTCCACGGCCTGCGCGATCGCGGACTTGCCACTGCCGGTCAAACCGGTCAGCAAAACGGTGGCCGGTCTTTGCCCAAATCGCGCCTGGCGTTCTTCGTCCGACACATTCTTGATGTCGTCGCTTCCCGATCCACTAGCGATGTCGTCGTCCCAAACCGAACGCTGCTCTTCGCTGGACGTTCGATCCAGAATCATCCCCGCCGCGACCGTGGCGTTGGTGATCCGGTCGACGACGATGAACGCGCCAGTGGACCGGTTTCGGCGATACCCGTCGAAGTGAAACGGAGCCCCAAGCGTGACACTGACGCGGCCGATTTCATTGAGGGACAGTTGCGGAGCGGGCGAACGGTGCAACGAGTTGACGTCGACGCGGTACCGCAGCGTGTCGATCGAACCGGTGTGGGTCTGCGTGGTGTGTTTGAACAGATAGGTCTTGCCGGGCACCATTGCGTCTTCGTGCATCCAGACCAGCATGGCATCAAAGTGGTCAGATGATTGCGGGACGTTTCCGGTGCGAACGATCATATCGCCACGGCTGGCGTCGATCTCGTCCTCCAAGGTCAGCGTGACCGACAGCGGGGCGAACGCTTCTTCCAGGTTGCCGTCAAAGGTGACGATTTCCTTGACCTTCGACGTCTTGCGGCTCGGCAGAACCATGATTTCTTCGCCCGGCGAGATCGTGCCCGAGGCGATCGTCCCGCTGAAGCCTCTGAAGTCCAGATTGGGCCGATTGACGTACTGGACCGGCATGCGGAAATCACGCAAGTTGCGGTCCGACCCGATGTAGACCGACTCCAGGAAGTTCATCAGCGTGCTGCCCTTGTACCAGGGTGACTTCTCGCTGAGGTCAACGACATTGTCACCATCGAGCGCGCTGAGCGGGATGAAATGGACATCGGGAAGATCCAGCTTGGCCGCGAATGACCGATAGTCGCTGCAGATTTCGTCGAATCGTTCCTGGCTAAAATCCACCAGATCCATCTTGTTGACCGCGACGACGACGTGACGAATGCCAAGCAACGACACGATGAAGCTGTGGCGTTTGGTTTGCGTCAGCACGCCATGCCGCGCGTCGATCAAAATGATGGCCAAGTCGGCGGAACTGGCCCCGGTGGCCATGTTGCGTGTGTACTGCTCGTGCCCCGGTGTGTCAGCGATGATGAATTTGCGTTTCGCCGTACTGAAGTAGCGGTAGGCAACGTCGATCGTGATCCCCTGTTCCCGCTCGGCCTTGAGACCGTCGGTCAACAGGGCCGGGTCGAAGTTGCCACCGGTGGTGCCGACCAACTTCGAGTCGGCTTCGATTTGAGCCAGCTGATCCTCGTAGATCATCTTGCTGTCGTAGAGCAGGCGGCCAATCAGCGTGCTCTTGCCGTCATCCACACTGCCGCAGGTGATGAACCGCAACAGTTGCTTCTGCTCGTGTTGCTTCAGGTACGCGTCGATGTCGGTCGCGATCAGGTCAGATTGATGAGACATGAACAGAGAGGGTGGTGATGACAGTGTTGACAGACACGACGACGGCAAGTCGTTCGCCGTCGATTCGGGAGAGGGATGGCGGGCAACGCCTGCCATGGACTGATGGGTGACGTTTTGAGGCTAGAAGTAGCCGCGACGCTTTTTCTCTTCCATGCCGGCTCCGCCTTCATCCTGGTCGATGATTCGTCCTTGCCGTTCGCTGGTGGTTGCCAGCAGCATCTCTTGGATGACTTCCGGCAGCGTGGTGGCTTCGCTTTCCACCGCACCACTGAGCGGGTAACAGCCCAGCGTACGGAAGCGAACCATGCGTTCTTCTTCCACTTCGCCTTCCAAAAGCGGCATCCGATCGTCGTCTCGCATCAGCAGTAGGCCATCGCGATTAACGACCTTTCGTTTAGCGGAAAGGTACAGGGGGACGATTGGAATGTTTTCCAAGTGGATGTATTGCCACACATCCAGCTCCGTCCAATTGCTCATCGGGAAGACGCGAATCGACTCCCCTTTGTTGACGCGGCCGTTGTAGAGGTCCCAGAGCTCTGGCCGCTGGTTCTTGGGGTCCCAGCGGTGAGACTTGTCGCGGAAGCTGAACACTCGCTCCTTGGCGCGGCTCTTTTCCTCATCGCGTCGAGCACCCCCAAAGGCCGCGTCAAACTCGTACTTGTCGAGAGCCGCCTTGAGCGCGTCAGTCTTCATCAGCTCGGTGTGACGTTCGCTGTCGTCCCAAGGCTTGATATCGTGCTTCAGCCCTTCGTGGTTGGTGTGGACCAAGACTTCCAGGCCCAATTCTTTGCGAACGTAGTTCTCACGAAAGTTGATCATTTCGCGAAACTTGTACGTGGTGTCGACGTGCAGCAGCGGAAATGGCAGCTTGGCGGGATAGAACGCCTTTTGAGCCAGGTGAAGCAGGACCGCCGAATCCTTGCCGATCGCATAAAGCATGACCGGTTTGTTGAATTCCGAGACCACCTCGCGAAAGATGTGAATGCTCTCCGCTTCCAGCTGTTTCAGGTGCGTTAGGTTGTAGTCGGTCATCTAGCCCAAGGTGTGGGGTCAGCAGGGGATGGCAAGCCGCCGGGATGCGGTTCGATGTTTGGCACGCGGCTGGGTGCCAGCCGGCTCAAGTGAAGCCCACTAGTATACGTGGACGATCTGAATGAACTAGAGACAGAAGGTGGGCGGCCGGTTGCCGCAGCGATCGGCAAGCCGATCCGGGTCACAATGCCCCAGTATCGGCACCGTTGGTCGTGCATTCTCCCGTCACGTTAGCTTAACGGCTGGACGTCCATTGAATTAATCGATGAGTCATTCGGCGGTCTACTTCGGCCAGACCTGCAAAATGACCCCTTCGGACTGCTGTTCATCACCCAACGGGTAGCTGGCCACGCAGCGCAATTGCAGGCCGCTCATCACGCCCTGGTGACGCGCCTCGCCCCGCTCATCGATCCACTTAGGGCCTTTGATCAGCAGCAGTCGGCCGACGTTCGTCCAATGCCCGTCCATCCAGCGACAGAACTTCGTCAGGCTGCCAACGGCGCGTGCGACGATCGTCGTGAATCGGAAATCGTCCAAAATGTCTTCGCCGCGAGCCCCGTAGATGGCGACCGGCAGATTCAACTCCGTGATGATCGCATCCAGCACGCTGGCTCGTTTACCTACCGACTCAGCCAGGGCAACATCAACGTCCGGTCTCAGGATCGCCAATGGGATGCCTGGCACTCCGTTACCGCTGCCCAAGTCTAATACTTCTTCGTCCGCATCCAGCAGGGGGGCCAGTTGCAGGCAGTCCCGCAGGTCGCGACCGACAAACAGATCCCAAGTGGTGTGGCGGGTCAGATTCAGCTGCTCGTTCCACCTCCAGACAGCTTGGGCGTACGCTTGAAGCTGAAGTGCGATCGGCTCGTCCAGCTCGATTTCATGTTGCTGGAGCGCGGTCGCAAAATCAGGGTTGATTGCCATCAGAAATCCAAGAATGCGGCTGCAAAACGGATGATCGAAACGGGAGAGAAGAGCATGACCACCGCAACGTTCTTTGTCTACGGAACGCTGAAGGCCGGCCAGCGCAACGAACACTGGTGGCCCGTGCGGCCGTTGCGCATCGAACCCGCTTGGGTGCTTGGACGACTGTTCGGCCGCAGCGACTATCCGGCAATGGTGGCTGGTGACGATCGAGTGCTTGGTGAAATATGGTGGTTCCGCGAAGCACAATCGGATGAGGTCCTCGTCGCGCTCGACCGACTGGAGGGCACCAATCAACCGGGCGAAGTGGATTTGTACCAGCGTCAAAGCGTGGCCGCGAATAGCCTGCAAGGTCGCCTATTGGGTGCCGCCATGACGTACTGGTATGCCAACGATCCTGTGCAAGACGGCTTTCGTTATGTGCGACCCGATGCCAATGGGTACGCAACCTGGCAGGCCGAGAGTTGGTGAGAACCCGGCTACGGTTTAATCCAGACAACCGGTTTCTTGCGGCGCGGATACAGCTCTTGGCACAGCTCGCATATCGTTCCGTCGCAACCTCGTGCCGTGCAGTGTTCCCGACCGTAGAAGATGATCTGCAGGTGCAATCGATTCCAAGCCGATTGTGGAAACAGCTTCTTCAGATCCGATTCCGTTAGCGTCACGCTCTTTCCGCTGGACAGACCCCAACGCTGTGCTAAACGATGGATGTGCGTGTCGACTGGGAAAGCGGGCACACCGAAAGCCTGGGCCATCACAACGCTGGCCGTCTTGTGCCCCACACCTGGCAACGCTTCTAAATGTTCGAAGCTGCGAGGCACCTGGCCCTGATGCTGTTGCAGGATGATTGCCGACAGCTTGGCCAGGTTCTTGGCTTTCTGCTTGGACAAGCCAAGCGGGCGAATGATTTCCAGGATCCCTGCCTCACCCAGGTCTCGCATCGTCTCGGGTGTCCCGGCGACACGAAACAACTCTGGTGTGACTTCGTTGACCTTTTTGTCGGTGCACTGGGCGCTAAGCAGCACAGCGACCAACAGCGTGAATTCGTCGACGTGGTCCAGCGGAATGGGTGGGTCGGGATAGAGTTCATCCAGTCGTCGCAGCAATCGGTCGGCACGTTCCTGCTTACGCACGATCAAAGGTCTCGGTCGAATGAGGCCACGGAATATGCACCTTGCGATGCTACTTGTTTTGAGGTCGGCCGGAGCGCTAGCTCACTGTGTCCAGGTACGACCGGACGATAGCGTATTGCTTGCTGAGCGATAATTGAACCTGGCACTCCGCCAACGCGGCTGCAGCGACGATCAGTTCGGCCAGCGTCCTGGCAACACTCCACTTCCGATCACCGTGGGACGAACCAAACAGGCGCCTACTACTTTGCGTGGTGGTTGCGCCGCTAGACTGCAAGGCATGTCCTTTGCATCCTCCAAGACCGTGCCGGAACTGCTGCGAATTGGGAAGCGGATCGCGGTGCTGCCGATCATCCACGGTAGCGGGCAGTTCGCGTTAACGGTGCGGCGTTGGATGTTGGAGGAGCGATTTGATTGCATCGCCGTGCCGCTGCCCGAATCGTTTCAGGAATCGGTGGAACAAGCGGTGTTGCAGCTGCCACGTCCATCGATTGTCATTCAGCCACCCTCACCGCGATTCGGCCACTCGACGTCCCATCCCAGTTGGGGCGTGCCCAGCTGGGATGGCCAGGAAGAGGCCGATGACGACGATGATTTGGATGCCGAGGACATTCCGCACAGCTACGTGCCGATCGATCCCTGCCAGCCGGTGATCATGGCCATTCGCGCAGCGATGGGCGAACACATCCCTCGGGCGTTCATCGATTTGGAAACCGATCCGTTTCGTCCTTACTCCACGGGAATGCCGGACCCGTATGCGGTTCGATTCGTTGCACCGGAGAGGTTTGCCGCCGCCTTGCTCCCCAGCTTGACTCGTCCGCCTGACCAACAGACCCGAGCCCGCATCGTCCACATGGCCAGCCGGCTGGCCGAATTGGAAACCGGGCACAAGAAGATTCTGTTGGTCACCAGCGTTCTGCATTGGCCGTGGATTCGAGAAGCTTACACGCAGTTCTTTGCGAAACCGGAGAGCGACAGCGGTGTGATCCCGCGTCCGCGTGACGAACAGTCCGCCGACGTCGAGCTTCCTGAGCACGATCTGGTCCAGCCACCCCAGGCGTATTCGGTCGATCAGCGAACACTGATGTTTCTGTTTGGCGAGCTACCGTTCATTACCGGCCTTTATGAACGGGCACGCCAAGAACTGGAGGACGACGAAGCGCTGCAGATCGACGGCGTGAAAGAATTGTTGCTGGCGGCCCGCAATTCGTATCGCACTGAATTGGGGAATCGTGGTCGCAGGCTAACGCCACTGTTGTTGGCCAAGTGCCTGAAGTACACCAGGAATCTGTCACTGATCCACCGGCGAATGACACCTGATCTGATCAACATCGTGACCGCGTCTCAACAGATATTGGGTGATCAGTTTGCCATTCACGTCGCCGAGCACGCCAACGACTATCGCTACGGTGAGGCGATCGATGACGGCAATCAACCGGTCACGCTAGGGATCGATCAGGCTCGGCTGCCGGACGGCGAAACCGTGGAACTGGTCAGTCGACTGCCCGGGCCGCCGTTGACGTGGCGGACGCTGGAGTTGCAGCGGCGACCAACGAAGTTCGAGAAAGAAAAATGGAACTACCAGTGGAACCCGTATAGCCAATGCAGCTATCCGCCCGAAGACGATCGCATCGAAGACTTCCGCACTCGGGTCTTTGATCGAGCGCGCGCGATCATGGGCAACGATCTGGTGCGAACGGAGAAGTTCACCAGCAGTGTGAAGGATGGGATCGACATCCGTGACACGTTGCGGCATTGGTACGAACGTCAGATTTACGTCCGCGTGGTGCCACCGAGTCGAGGCACGTTGGATGCCTGCGTGATGCTGTTCGACTCGCCCGCCGACCCGCGCACGTACCCTTGGCGGACGACATGGTTTGCCGAGCACAAGACGGAGTCCACGTTGGCGCTGTTCGCGACAGACTATCGCTCTGAACTGGTTGGGCCGGGCATTGGGCTAGCGATTTACGGTGGCGCGATGTTCTTGTATCCGCCCATGGTGATTCCGGACGTCTGGAACGACCGGCGGTTGGACTTCACGCAGACGCTGGAAGAGCGGCTGATCGCCGGGGCCTGCATGCATTCTGCCAGTCGGCAGATCGCAGTGATGTCACCGTTGCCGCCCGGTAATGGTTGGAAGCGGCTGGCCAAACGGTTCAAGAAAGCACTGGTCCACGTCCCGCTCAACTCGTTTAGCGAAGAGCAGGTTCAGCAGCTGCGGATGGTGCACGTCTTAAACGGCAGCGACGTGCGAAGTTACGCGGAGAACTTTATTCGCAAGCTATGAATGACAGGCCGAGCTGAAGAAAAAGAACCAAAACCTGAAGCGTCGAGCGTAGTGGATGCCGA
>JBCCUO010000120.1:0-7975 GCA_039196805.1 Planctomycetota bacterium
AGTTCTTCGAGGATGAAGGCATTCGGCACCAGATCCATGACATCTCCGGGTACCTGATGATCGTCGTCGCGTTTGGCTTGTTGTGGGCGATCAAGAAGTATTGGGAAGCCCTCTACCGCCCTGAACAGCAGCTCACCGCCAAAGACTTCGTCCGGCCCGGGGCGTTGAGTTCATAAGTGTCGAGCAACGACCAAGGACTAATGGACCCGCACGCTCGCGCGTTGCGGCTGATACGCGTCTTATCGGCCGCCTGGCGCCAGTCTTTCGGGTTCTTGAAGCTGCTCGACAGCTCTCACCCACAAACACCCACTGATCTCAACACCCGCAACCAAGCGGTCTCCTTGAGGCACATCTGAATGGTCAACTCAATCAGTCACTACCAACAACCGGCCAAAACTGCCGAGCCGCAGCAACAGGCATTTGACCCCTGGTTGGTCTGGGTCACGTTCCGTCGCTGCTGGCCATGGGCCGTGCCGGCCGGAGCTGTGCTCTCTAGCATCGCAGCGTTCTACATTCTGCAGACGTTTGTCCCGACGTATCGCGCTCAACACTTATTGGCCGCCAACCAGGACTACGTCGTCTTTCGCGGCGTCATGCCATCGATCACCGACATGGCCGCCAGCGAGAAACAGTGGATCTTCAACGCTGCGGTTCTGGACCCTGTGCTTGCTGACCCAGAAGCGCGAACCGCACCCAGCTTGACCGACCCGGATACCGCGGAGGCCAACCTGCGAAAGAACTTAACCGTGACCGGCGGAGGCACACTTAGTCGACTCTACATCAACTACGAAGACGCCGATCGCGATGCCGCCGCCAGGGTCTGCAATCTGGTGGCTGAATCCTACCTACGTCAGCGAGCCCTGATCGACAACGAACGAATGAGCCGTTTGGAAGAAACGGTCAAACCAGCCATTACCGAATGGGAGGAGAATGTTGACGAATTAAAAAGCAAAGTACAAACGCTCAGCAAGCTGACCCTTGGCTATTCCCCAAGCGAACGGGTCGAAGCGATGGAGGATCAAGAGAAGTTGAGCCTGCTGCGAGACCTTCGCGCCCGCATCTCGGAGCTGAAATTCAAGCTCGCGCTCTGGGATTCGGACCCCAATACCTCTCAGAATCAAGGTGCGGATGCTGCAGCACAAGAGTTTGTCCCGCCAGTGATTGAGGTTCAGCGCCGAGAACCCACAGAAGTAGAAATCCAAAACAAGATTGCCGCCGATCCCGCAGTCCGAGACGCTCAGCGACTGTTGGAGGGCTACAAGACGACGTTGCTGCAGATGGAGTTGGGGGGCACAAGGCGGACGAATCGCGGCTACTACCAGGAGATTGAAGGAAAGCGAGACGCTCAACAGGAGAAGATCAAGAAACTCAAGGAGTCGGCTCGTGAAAGAGCACTCGAGCTCTTGGCGATCGATATGGATCGTGAGTTTGAGAGAGCGAAACGCGAAGCCGAGAAGAAGATCGATAGACTGCGGCGGGAGTTCGAAGCAAATCAAGTTCGCAACTCCGAACTCTCTGTACAAGAGATCGCTGCGGCAAAAGCTGACCGCGAACGAGCGAAGCTGGCACGGATCGACCAGCTGCGAGTCCTCCAAGATCAATACAACCAAGAGAAGGAGCAGGTGGGAAGATACCTCGGCAGTTCCACCGCACTGCAATTCGCCAAAGAAGATCTGACGATGGCGACAGAAGTGCTCAACAAGCTGAAGGGGCGCCAGGTGGCAGTTCAAACCGAGCGGGCGACTGAGTCGACTGTTCTCACGCTGGCTCGTGCCGTTCCACCGAGTGCTCCCGTCGAAACCGTCCCCACCAAGAAAGTCATCATGGCCGCCGGAGGCGCGTTCGTGGTGCCGTTCCTGCTAGGACTCCTTTGGGAGTTCCGTATTCAGCGGCTGACTGACAGTGCGGCTGTCGAAAAGGGAACGGGTCTTGCCCGCGTGGTCGGCGAAGTCGCCAAGTTGCCCGCAGGTACGAAGTCAGGTCGAAGTCGCCGAGTGTTCGAGGAGAGTATTGATACGCTTCGCGCCAATCTCTTCCTCTCCGTCGATACGAAAGACACACGCTCGATCGCGGTCTGCAGCAGCATGTCGGGCGAAGGGAAAAGCAGTGTCGCTTCTCAATTAGCACTCTCGATTGCCAAGGCAACCGGCCAAACCGTCTTGTTAGTCGACGCCGATATGCGTTGTCCTGACCAGCATGACATCTTCGGACTGGACATCGGACCTGGGCTTTCCGGCGTCTTGAGCGGCAAAGCGAAGTTTGAGGATGCGATCGACAAGAGCTTGGGTGAACTGGTCCATGTCATTCCGGCCGGCCGCCTGAGCTGCAGTCCGCACCGATTGATTAACCCATCGTCGATGCGAGAGTTTGTTGACGGTGCGCTGGAGCAGTACAGTTTCGTGATCGTTGATACCGCGCCGGTCTTGTCAGCCGGTGAGTCACTGGCGGTGGCCTCGTCCGTCGACGCTACCTTGATGTGCGTCATGCGTGACGTTAGTCGAATGGACAGCGTCAAACGAACCACGCAAAGACTAGAGGCAGCCGGCGCGAACGTCGCTGGCACCGTATTCAGCGGAGTGACCGCACGGCAGTACGCCTACCGCTACGGCGACTACCACTACACCGTCCCGTCCACCGAAATCCAAGCGTAAGGGCGTTCAATGGTCTCGCCGGCGCAACCCGCGTGCTCGCGCCCTGCGGCTCATGTCGACGGCGGCAACCCATCAGCCGCCTGACACCAGCCTGCGGGTTTGGCAACAACCGCAACCCGCGTGCTCGCGCCGTGCGGCTCATATCGACGGCATCAACCCATCAGCCGCTTGGCGCCAGCCTGCGGGTCTTGCAATTGATGAATGCTTACTCACCACGGCTAGATTCGACGACAACCGAATCCATCGAACATTCCCATGACTGACTCCAGTCACAACGAAAAAGTCGAAGCCAAGCTTCTTGAACGACGGCAGAAATGGCGGTTCAACACCAAGCTGTTGGGAATCAGCGGTGGCATCGCAGCGGTGCTGATCATCGGCTCTGCCGCCTCGTATGCCTACAACTCCACCAGGACGGCTGCCACGATCAAGCTGAAGGCAGACGAAGCGGGCGCAAACCAAGACTACGACGAACAAGCCAAGTGGTTACGGCAATACTCATTGCTCAACCCAGGCGACCTCGATGCCGTCTATCAGTCGGCCATCGCTATCGATCGGCACGTCGATTCAGTGGCCCGGAACCAGAAAGCAGATGCCCTCAACAAGTGCCGACGCCAACTGGGAGCAGCGATCGCCGAGATCGGCGATGTCGAAACCCGGCGCGATCAGGTAGCCGATCTCAGGCGAAGGCTGATCAAGAGGCTGAATGAACTGGGTGGATTCTGGGGCGGGGAAGCGCGACGCCAGATCGAACGGTTAAATCCGCCAGCCGAAGACGCGCAGATGATTCGCGAGTACGGCATGGCCCTGGCCGGACAAATCATCTCCGGATACTACCAGCCCGATTCCAGCTCCGCTCGCAAGGACAAGTCGGTCGACCATTGGGGATGGCTTGGTCAGCAGACGGTCGAAGACCAGATGTTGCTGGCGTTGGACAACAATCAAGGCAACCTCGATCTCTGCGGGATGGCCGTCGAACTGTTCGCCCGGGAACGCGAAGTATTCCTCGGTTCTTCTGTCGACGAAGATGACTCGCTTGAACGACTGGACGGGCTAATCGACTCGATTCGCGACCTCCAGGGCGGTCGTGCCGCGTTCACGATCTATCGCTACGACGTGCTGCGTGGGAGACAAGTCGAAGCCTCAGAACGATTGCTCGCAGATGCGGAGCAAGCGGTCACGCGTCTGAAAGAGTCCCCGTCAGACGACCAACCCGTCAGCTCTAATGACGAGGCCACTTACTGGGACCATCAACTGGTCTCCACGGCTGCTTCGGTTGTTGTGCCGGATCAGCCGGGACGGGCCATGTCCTGGTTGGAGGAATTGAAGTCCGTTGACTCACCGCTCACGTCGGTGGACCAGAAGGCGGATGTCTACTTTCGGCTCGCCGCCATGTACTCGACCGCCGGTCAGCCAGCAGCTGCGATCGCGGTGTTGCGAGAAGGTCTGGACGAAATCGACCCCACCAACTTGCGGCTCTTGGGGTCGCTGGCACGAATGCTGGTCAGTCAGCCCGATTGGACTCAGGACCAGAAGGATGGATTGGCCCAGGTGATGACGCGGTATCAGTCGGCGATCTCCGATGCTTCCGTTCGTCTCGCCGGATTGTCCGATCAGGCACGCCGCCAACTTGGCCGAGGCGTCGATTTGGCTCGCTGGGAGCTGGACGCGATCGCCGGAGCGGTCGCCGGACGTCAAGGTGATTTGCCTGCCGCTATCCGGCGTCTCAAGTCGGCTCTGGACTCAACGATCGATGTCGACGCCAGCCAGCTTGCCCTCGTCGCTCGTCAGCTCGCGGAGATCTATGAGCGACAAGGCTCAGCAGACCAAGCCGCATTGGTACTCAGTCAAGCGGTTGATCAAAATCCAAACGACGAATCACTTCGAGCCGCAGCGGCCCAAGCTGCCTTTCGCGCTGGGAGTGCCGAGCAAGCGATCTCCATCTTGCGACTGGCCCAGGGCAATCCGGCGGTCCAGCTGGCATCGATCGAAGCCGAACTGTCTCTGCAGATGCAGCGTCTACCTGCCGAACGCGATCTCAGTGGGATTCGTTCCAAGTTGGCTGGTCTCAAAACGGCTGCCGGGTCCTCCACCGCTGAGAATCTGGCCGTTCAAATCGATTTGCTGAATCTACGCATCCCGCCGCCAGGTGTATCGATGCAGGACCACGTCGCGTCGCAAGGTTTCCGCGACCAGGTCAATTCGCTTGCCGATCGCTATCCCAACCGTGTTTCGGTTCGGCGCTCCATGGCGCTGATGCTGGCCCAATTAGGAGATCGAACGAAGTCCAGTGAGATCGTCGAGCAACTGAAGTCAAACAACCAGCTTTCCCCGTCGGAAAGTCAGTTGCTCGATGCCCAACTGAAGGTCGTCGGTGGGCAAGCCCAGTCGGCGATCAAAGATCTTCAACAGGCCGCGACAAACGACGATGAAAACGCAACGGTTTATCGGCAATACGCGTACCGCATCGCTCGCGGCCAACGTAATCTTCCGCAGGCTTACGGGCTGCTGGCGGGGATTCCTGCCCAGGAGTTGCAACCGCGATCGCTGTACGAAGCGGCGGTTCTGGCGCACTCGCTCGAGGAGGTGCCGAAAGACGAAGTCAAACGATGGCTGGATTCCATCGCCGAGGTTGAGGGCGAGTATGGTACTTACGCAGACCGTTTTCGTGTTGAACGACTGATCGAGCAGCTGGCCGCGTCTGAGTCGCCCGTCGATCGGAAAGACAGTCGACTTCGTGAAGCCAAACGTCTGGTCACCAAGATGCAGGGTCGACGTCCTGGTTGGGGACCTGCGTACGCGCTGGAAGCGCAGCTGCTGGTGTTTGAAGGTGATGTATCTCGTGCAATCGACCGTTTGCGGCGAGCGGTACGCATTGGCGATAGGTCTCCCCGAACGCGATCTTTGCTGGTGCGATTGTTGATACGCGCCGGACGCGACGCCGAAGCCTCTCGCGAGATCGAATTGGCTTCGTATCGCGGCCAGCAGCTGATTCAAAATCAAGATCAGGTCCTCATCGGATTGGCGGGCCGACGCGGCAAGTTTGACGAGGCACTGCGATTCGCCAGGCAAGACGTGGCAGAGCGTCCCGAGGATCCGGTTGCAGCTCTCACACTGGCTCGTACCGCGATGATCGCAGCAACAGCCAGTCCGCAGGCCAAGCCAGAATTGATCAACGAAGCCAATCTTCAGATCGAGAGGGCATTCGAGCTTCCGGGACACAACCCGCCCCAGTGCTGGGCAGCGAAACTGGCGCTCGAACTGCGTCACGGAGACACCGTGTCGCAAGAGAAGGTGATCAATCTAATCGCCGAAGCTGACTTGATGAAGCCCGATCGGCTTCGGTTGGAGGCCCGGGCCGCGCTGGCTCAGAACCGGCTCGATGATGCTGCATCCAAGCTTGAAGAGCTGGATCCAACCGAAGTATCGGCAAGAGAGAAGTACACCCTCGCAACCATCTACCGCCAGCTAGGCGATGCCGAAAAAGCGATCGGAAAACTTTCTGAAGCCCAGAGAACCGACCCCGAAAACGAACGTTATCGAAACGAGCTGGCGGGCGCCGTGATCCAGGGCAAGCAAGTCATCGGAGACGCAGAGTGGGACGAACTGGAGAAGCTGCTCTCAGCTGACGCAGGAGGCGGAATCCAAAATCGCCTCAGCTACGCGTTACTGTTGACTCGTGGGAACAAGCTCGATCAAGCCGAGACCGTCGTTCGTGAGCTGATCGCCGAAAAGACCGCCAACAGCGACGACGCAAAGCGACTCCTTCTAGCGTTGCTTCGTCAGAAGCTTAAAAGCTCAAGCGATGTCGACAACAGCAGTGCGAACGACTCTCAAAACACGCTCCCGCTTGCGGGAGGGTCGGACGCCGTAGCGGCCGGGGAGCGTCACGTGGACTCTGAGAACATCGTCGCCGAATGCATCCAGCTCTACGAAGACCTGATCGACGTTCCGAAGCCTCGTCCACAAGACGTCGGCGGGTATATCGACTTCCTGATGACCAGCGATCCCGAAGCCACCACGCGCGTCGAGCGTCTGATCAAGCAACTGAAGCTGACCCCCCAAGGGTGGCTGACTCTGCTGAATCTTCAGCTATCAAAGCCAGACGAACTAGCCGAGGCTCAGGAGCCAGTAGGCGTGGTCAGCGAGTGGGTTTCCCAGTCGACCCAGAGCCAAGTGATCGACGAATTCAGCGCCAACACGGCCGCCGGTGGTGTGCTGCTTCGACTGGGCATGGCAACCGAAGCCGTTCCTTACCTCGGTTCGGCGTACGATGCGAAGCCAGAGGGTTTGTCCAACTACGTGATTGCGCTCAATCAAGCGAAGCAGATCAACCAGGCTGTTAAGGTCGCACGCAAACACTACGAAGGCAACGGTGACGCTCGATCTGCCATCTTGTTGGGTGAGTCACTGCTGCAAGAAGTGGATCTGGCAAGCAGCAAAGAGAATCGTTTGTTGCTTGATCGGATCTTGAGGGATCACTCGGATAAGCCGGAAGTCTTAGAGAGCATTGCCACAATACGCTTTGCCCAGAACCGGTCCCGCGAGGCGATTGAGCTGTACCAGCAGTGTCTCAAGCTTTCACCCACCCGCGTGCGAACCCTGAACAACTTGGCGATGGCCCTTGCGGAGATCCCAGGCCGAGCCTCTGAGGGAATTGAGCCGATCGATACAGCACTTAAACTCGCGAACGACAATCCAGAATTGCTGGACACCAAGGGCACCGTCCTACTTGGAGCGGGTCGTTATCGAGAAGCGAAAGCGGTATTTCAGAAAGCGCTCAGTCTTTCCGACGAACCACGCTTCAAGTTTCATTTGGTTGTCACACAGCTGAAGCTCGACCAGCAATATCAGGCAAAAGAGACCTGGGCCAGCATCGATCTGGACAAGCTAGACCCCAGTGGGCTGACCGCCAAAGAACAGAAAGTCCTCCAGCAATACATAAACGACTTTCCCGCGAAGTAGCCATCTCAGCCCGAAGCGCATGTTTGACGTGGCGGCTTCGGATATTACCCTCCCGCTTGCGGGAGGATCGGACGCGGTAGCGGCCGGGGAGGGCCCGGAGCCAACTCAGCTCGAAGCGCAAAGGAAATCCAGAGTCACACCCTAGCCTTTTCTTAGTCATCCAGATCAAAAAGCCCGTGCGTCGCAGCCAACAGATCGCCCAACTCATCAACCGACTGGCGCCAGCTTCGGGTCTCATAATCCGAAACCCGCGTGCTCTCGCACAGCGGCTCAGTTAGACAGAAATCTACCCATCAGCCGCTCGGCGACAGCCTGCGGGTCCTTCGCCACCCAACCACGCAACAGTGACCACCAAACTCACC
>JBCCUO010000121.1:0-7947 GCA_039196805.1 Planctomycetota bacterium
GCCGATGATCGTGAAGTTCTCCTTTTGGTCGGACCCAGGCGTGCGCGTATCGACGAAGGCGTTCTTGCAAGGAATCAAATCGGCGTACCGGACGAGACGGCGTTCCATGGCGTCTTGCGACCATTCACTCGGACGCTGTTTCGCGGTGTGCCACCGCTATCGAAGTTGAACCTTCCGCTGGCATCCTCTTCTGCACGTCCGAACTGAAAGTCGGCATTGACCAGGTTCAGAGGCGCACCGGAGACGGTGTTGGCTGCGGCAATCTCACGGCCACGACGGATCGCCTGAGTCGTGTCTAGGGATTGCGATAGTTCCACCGCGGCTGCTTTAGCAGCAGCATCCGTTGCGGTCCGCAACTCGGTGCGAGACAAGTGCATTTGAGCGATGTCGACCGAGAACGCGACGGTGACCATGAAGCCCACCAGCATGACGGCGATCAAGATCATCATCGCGCCACGACGCTTGCGTCCTGGATGACGTCGATGCTGTATTGGGGATCTGCAAGTCATTCTTTCACCATGACGACGCGAGCATTTAAGACGCGGTTGGTGATGTAGTCACCCGCCAGCGGACTGTTGGTGTTCGTGGGTGCCGTGACGACGACGACGATTTCATCGCCACGATCCGCATTGGCGACCGCCCCGTTGGGGAACTGGATGTCGAATCCGGTCACGCCTCGGGAATTTAGTATCGTTGTGGCGCGTGATCGCGCCGTGGCATTGGTGGACTCGGCGCGAATCGCTTCACGACATCCTTCATAAGCGGCGACACAAAGGGATTGCTTGAGGAAGATGAAGCTGGATGCTTCGATCGATCCAAAAACCAACAAGACGATGACGGGGAGACAGACAGCGAACTCGATCGCTGCGGCGCCCCGGCGGCGACTTCTGGCGCGAGTCGCGTTGGCAGTACGTAACAAGCTCACGACTGTGCCTCGTCAACCTTGGCACCGGGGTCGCTCGTCATGACGACCTGACATTTGTGGGCGATCGCATTGAAGTCCTCTGCCATCTCCTGCCAGAAGTCACTTTGGCGGAAGTGCAGCGGGGAAACGCTGCGGCCACTTCGTACGGCAGCCAACGACGATCGCAGACGCATGATCGGGCCGGCAAAGCGGTTGGTCAGCTTCAATGTGTCCCAGACAAATGCCGGGATGAGTGCCATGGTGACGATGAAGAAAGGCAAGTAGCGTCGAATGACGTCTTGGAACGTTTCCGACCACGCGGCATCGGGTTGCTCGAATAATCGCACCCAGATCATCAACGCCATTGAATTGCAGACGAAGAGCACAGACCAGTGGAGGGCCAGCTTGCGCAGCATCCCGCCTTGGACTTCGCGATCCACCAACGATCGGTTTCGTCGATGCTTGGATTTCTTCGGCGCGACGGGCGCATCCGAGTTGGGAGTCACTTCCGGTGCGGAGGGATCAGACATGGCGGGCTTAGGTGGGCAGGCGGACCAGATCGGGTCGACTTTTGCCAAAACCTAGGTCACGGTCGCCCGCGTCCGACCGGACGCGCCTCAAAAAGCGGGTGCGCCATACCCCGCCTGTGTCACATGGCCGTCCAACCCTTTCAATCGCGACGACTGGAAGCCGACCCGCGAAGCCTTCTTCCTGGCCCCGGTGACTGGCCAGTGCTCAAGCGATCTCTTCGATTTGGAAGCCTTTTCGATACTCGCGTTTCAGGAACCGATTAGCAATCTCCGATCCGGCTCCGGTGAACGTTTCGGTCGCCGGATCGTGGGACAGCGTGGGGCTCTGCACCAATTCGGTCGCCGGAACGCTGTGAGGCCCCAGCAAAGCTTCCATTCGTAGTGCGACGTTGGTCCAAATCTCTGGGTTACCCGACGCTTCGCCCTCGGCTCCAGCCTGCCCCGCCTGGAAGGCAACATTGGCCAAGTTGCACCATCCGGTACTGTGGTGGCCCCCTAGCACGGGAGCGTTCAGTCGAGACTCATCGCTGGCCAACACGGCGTCGACGAAGTTCTGAGTGTGCAGCGGAACAATGTCACCCCCCTTGAACTCACGAATCGTTCGGCCGTCTAGGTCTAACGCCTTTCCACGGCCTCGCTGGCCCAGGTACACGCCACCCTCGCAGACGACGGCGTAGCCACTTCCGGGAGCCTTCAAACCGTTTGCAAGTGGTACGTTCCACGCTGACTTGCCGCCCGGTTTCACTGCCAGATTGCTGAGTGCCAGAACAGTTGGGAACAGGTCAGTTTCCAACAGAGCGTAGTGCACGTTTGGCGTGTTGCCAGCATCGTTCCAACTGACGCGACCGCCAGCGGCCGTCACCTTGGTAGGTGTGGTCACCTTGTCTTGATAGGCGACGTTGCGGACGTCGTCCAAGATATGCACGCCCCAGTTACCCATTTCACCGCTACCGGTGTTAAAGTCCCAGTGCCAGTCGTAGTGCAACTTGTCGCGGTACAGTGATTGATCCGCTGCCGGACCCAACCACAGGTCGTAGTCGACCGAAGATGGAATCGCCAGCGGCTTCTTCCGCTTGCCGATGGGGCGTCGCACGCCCAGGCGGTTTGCCTGCACGTATTGGATCTCTCCAAGCGCTTTCTCCTGATGCAGCAATTGCTTTGCCTCTGCCTGCATCGGATCGCTGCGCTGCTGCGTACCGATCTGAACGATCTTGTTGCTCTTGGCTGCTGCGGCGATCAGCTGTCGACCTTCCCACTGGGTATGCGACAGCGGCTTCTCCACGTAGACATGCTTGCCGGCGTCCAGCGCCCAAATCGATGCCAAGCAGTGCCAGTGGTTGCAGGTGGCAATCACGACGGCATCGACGTTGTCTTGTTCAAAGACCTGACGCAAATCCGTCTCGGAGGTCGCCTTGTACTTCGCGGCCATCTCGTCCGCGAGTTCGCGGTCAGGGTCGCAGATGGTGACGATTCGGCATCCGGTCGCCTTGGAGAAGGCTCCGGCAAGTTGTCCGCCACGCCATCCGGCACCGATGATCGCCAACCGGACCTCGCTATTGGCAGCGGCAAAGGTCGGACGCGAAAGGGCAGCGGTCGTGGCCGCTGCACCGGCGGACATTAGAAAGAACCGACGAGAAGCAGAATGTGCGTTTGAGGTCATGGAACAAACCGAGTCGTGGGAAGGTTCAGTCGAGAAGGTCGAACATAGTCTAGTCGCTGTCGAAAGAACGGCGTATCGGGGAATAAGGGGTCAGGCACCGGTAGTGCGAAGCAAATGAAGGGCCGTTTCGGCTATCGGAGCCTGACCCCTTTTCTCCGCTGCCCACTTTTTTTCCCGCAAGGCCATCACCGAGAGCGTCAGCCGCAGCCCGAGCTATCGAGACCGATTTACTGAAAGCAATAGAGCGTTCGCTTGCCGCGGATGACCAACTTGCCGTCCGCGACGGCTGGTGACGCCAGAACCGGCTCCTCCACATCGACTTTGCTGACAACCTCGGCCTCGTCGCCTCGGTCTCGGACGACAACGATGGTGCCGGACTGGTCGGCGACGTAAAGGTTACCGTCGGCGACGACTGGCGTCGCCCACGTGCTCTTCACGCCCGTCAGTCGCTGTTGCCAGAGCATTTCGCCACTTTTCAGTTCAGCCGCGACCAGCACCGATCCCTTCAGCGAGTACAGACGGTCGCCTTGAACGGCAACGCTTGCACTACGCGGAGCCAGCTTGTTTTCTTGCCAAGCGATTTCCGGCGTCGTGGCGCTGCTTCCGATGTCGACTGCCAGCAAGTCGTTGCCGGGGGCCAGCAGCAGTCCACCAGCTGCCGTCGGTGAAGGCGTCGTTCCACGCCCGTCTTCGATCGTCCATCGTTCGCGGCCGGATCGGGGGTCCACCGCGACAAGACCGCGACCCGATTGCAAGACGACTTCGGTCGAATCATCTGGCCGTTTGACCGTGATGGGTGACGACCAATTGGACGACCGCGGGCGATCGATCCGCCACAGTGTCTGTCCCGACTGGGCGTCGATCCCGGCAGCAAAGGAATCGCCTTGTGCTTCCACTTGGACCACCACGACACCGTCGGCAAGTGTGGGTGACGAAGCCATGCCAATGTCATTGCCCGCTTGTGGGTAATCAAAGCCCAGGCCGCGATACCACAGCAAATCACCTTCCGCGGACAGGCAGATCAAATCGTTGCTGCTAAAGAAGGCGATGATGCGCTCGCCATCGCTGACCGGTGTCGGTGCTGCGTTGGCGCTGGTTGGATGGCAATAGGGTCGACCGGTCGCTTCGAAGGATTGTTCCCAGCGCACCTTGCCGTCATCCAGGCCAACCGACGTTATGAACATCCGTTCGCCATCTTGTCCCGCCGAACTGGTGCTGATCACTTGTCCCTGAACGATGATCGGGCTGGCGACGCTTTCCCCCGGCATTTCGGCTTCCCAAAGCATGCCCTCGTCGATCGACAGCTGCATCGGGGCCTTGGACGCCGCGCTGGTTCCATCGCCGCGAAAGCCTCGCCATTCACTTGGTTCGGCCGCCGAGGCACTGATTGCCATGCCGCACACCAGGCCGCAGAGGACGCCCCTGCGTAGTCCGACCGGTCGATTGACCAACCGGCAGTCGAGGGCTACGTCGTAGAAGCTCTTACCACTGGGTATGGAAGCGTCTGGTGGATGGTTGAAGCGAGAGTTGCTGGATTTGCGTTCGAACAGTTGCTTGAGGAATTGCATGGCAAGTGATCTTGGTGGTTGAGTTTGGTGGATGGGAGCGTTAGGAAAGGCGTGATCGAAATAGAGGACCTATTCCCCGCTGCGAAGTCCCTTGCCGGTTGGATCGGTGATGCGGAACTGAAAGTCCCACTCTTGAGCCCAGGGTTGAGTTTGTTCGTTCTGGCAAATCTTCAGAAGGATCTCGTTCGTGCCTTGCTTTAGTTTCGCGTCGGCCAAGTATTGATCAATCATGCTGCCCGAGTGGTAGACCTCATTCGCCATGATCAGCTTGCCATTGAGCCAAACCTTATTGGCATTGATGCAGCCAAGACGGAATTGAACACTGCGATCACGTGATGAATCAAAACGCGTAAACAGGTACGCGACCGCTCCCTTCTCCTTGTTGTACGCCTTGGCGAGATCGACCTTCCCATCATCGCCCTCCGGTTCAATGTCTTGCCACTTCGAATCGCCGTTCTTTCCCTCGTAGGTGGCCTGCAAGTCGACCGACTCGCCTTGGGAGAATGTTTCCTCGGGGCCGTACACCGCCGCGTAACCAATGCCATCGCGGTTGTCAAAGGGCGCGACGACCTTCCAGGATCCGATCATGGCGAACGCATCGCCCAGGCTAACGTCCTGATCCAACTCCTTTAGCGCGTCGACGATCCGGGCCAGCTGTCGCGGATGACGTGCTGCCGTCAATGCCTCTTGATAGATCGTTGCCGCATCGTCCTTGCGGTCGGAGTCGGCCAGCGACGTCGCTTTACCGATCGCCTGTTCGACTGCCATCAACCGCAAAGGTAAGCTCGGGTCGTTGAGACACTTGGCGATCAGCGATTCTGCTTTTACCCTGTCTTGCTTGGCGAGCAACTCCATCGCCAAGCCGCGTCCCAGAGCGTTCTTGCGTTGATCCATGGCGTACCGTGACAGCACCTCGACTGACGGTGCCCCCGCCTTGCGCGTTACGTCGAACACGATTCCGCGAAACCAATTCTGGCTGAGCGAATTGGCCGACTGCATGCCGTCCAACATCGCAGGGATCTCTTCCGTACCGGCTTGCCGCAGCACGGTGGCGGCCTCCACGGCTGCGGTGAGCCCTTGCTCTTGTTTGCCGACGGCTTGCAACGCCTTGATGGCGGATACCGTGGCCTCTGATGGTTCCTCGCTTGAAACGCACGGCGGAGAGATCACGATCGCCGCCAGGATGGCGACCAGGAAACGGATTGCCTTGCGGCTCTGGCCAACAGCAACATCAATGGAGTACGACATGCTTCCGGAGCGGTTCGGGTCAGAAGGACGAAAAACAGACTCAGCGTGAGACGACGAGATTCTACCTCAACCAGGCAAGCTCAGAGGGCGGTACGCCAGAGCCAACACCGGTCAGGCATTCACCTGAGACTCTACCGCGTCGTCGACCATGAACTCGATCTTGCCGGTTTTGACGTCGTAGAGGGCTCCCACGACCATCGCCTGACCCGACTCGACCGCTTGGCGGATCGCGCAACTGCGACTGACGATCTCTTGTACAGTGCGGTGGACATTTCGCTTGGCGACCTCATCGACGAACACTTCGCGGTCCTGGTCGGTCAGCGACTGGAAGTGAGAATGCTCTTCAGGGCCGAAGCAGGGTTCGATCTCTTCCACGATCGTGGGCAGGTGCGGGCATCCGGTTGCTTCTTCGACATTTGCCCCCTTGCTGAGAAGTTGGACCGAAGAAGTCACCGCGCCGCAGCGGGTGTGCCCCAGGACCAGCACCAGTTTGACACCCGAAACGGTGACGCCGTACTCGATGCTTCCGAGTGATTTCTGTCCAACGATGTTTCCCGCGACGCGGACGCTAAAGATGTCTCCGATCCCCAGGTCCAGGACAAGCTCCGCCGGCACTCTTGAGTCGATGCAGCTGAGCACGACGGCCAACGGATTCTGTCCTTTGGCGGTTTCACCCACCTGGCGATGGAAGTCACGCGTCAGTCGGCTGCCTTCGACGAATCGCCGATTCCCTTCTCGTAGGATATCCAGTGCTTGAATCGGAGTGATGCGGTCCTGTAGTTCTCGCGTGGAGTAGTCGGCAAACTGGATTTCATCTTGCAGTTCGTACTTTTCGCGAAATCCGCGCAGGCTGACCGTAACGCCACGCGCCGGGCCCCGGGTTGTCTTGTAGTCTCGGATCAGACTGAGGACATCTGGATCGATATAGTCCGACTCGCGAGCATCGATCAGCATCTGCGTTCCGGGCTTGGTCTCGTCAAAGACTTTGTCCAAGGCTGCGCGGTTTAGAAAGCTGACTTGGTTGGCTAACTCAACGTGTAGAATGTCACCACCCAGGTGCGTTTCGACGATGCGGCGGACCGGACGACGTAGGTTGCTGTTGAGCACGAAGAGAGCGCTGACCAATAGTCCGATCAAGATGCCTTGAAGAAGGTCGGTGAAGACGATCGAAACCATCGTGACCAGGAATGGGAGAAACTGATATCGACCTTCGCGGAACATTTGGCGAAACAGCTTGGGACTTGCCAGCTTGAATCCCGTCACGATCAGGATCGCCGCGAGCGCTGACTTGGGGATCATGTTCAGGATCCCTGGAATCAAGACCACGCAGAACAATAGCAAAGCTCCGTGGAAGATTGTCGACAGCTTCGACTGAGCGCCCATGTTGACGTTGACCGAACCGCGGACGATCACTGAAGTGACGGGCAAGCCGCCGATGAACCCTGACGCGAGGTTCCCAGCGCCCTGGGCGATCAGTTCCCGGTTGGGCGGCGAACTGCGACGTTTGGGGTCCAGATTGTCGACGGCTTCCAGATTCAATAGCGTTTCCAAAGACGCCACAATGGCGATGGTCACAGCTGCGACGTAGATCTGAGGATTCAAAATCTCGCCGAAGTCGGGCAGCTTTAAGAATCCGACCAACTCGCTGGCCGAATTGGCGACCGGAATCTTGACCAAGTGCGTGCCGTCAACGGTCCATACTTCACCAAGAGGACGCAGCAGCAACTGGGCGAACACGCTGATGATCACGACGGCCAGTGGTCCTGGGCCCAGGAACCGTTCCAAGATGTGTTTGTAACGCTGCCAAACGACCAGCAGCACAATGCCGCCGATTCCGATGGCTGCCGCACCGTAGTGGATTTCACCCTCGAACAGTCGCCAGATTTCGCTCAGCGTCGTTTCGTCGTCCGGCTGGTTGTAAGACATTTCCCCTTCGGGATCCTTGTCGTGTCCCAGCAAGTGCGGGATCTGCTTCAAGATCAAAATGACGCCGATTGCCGCCAACAGCCCTTTGATGACGCTGCTTGGAAAGAAGGC
>JBCCUO010000122.1:0-7947 GCA_039196805.1 Planctomycetota bacterium
CGGCTTTCAATAGCTCTGCTACGTCCAAGCTGCTGTCTCGCGTGTTGATCCGATCAGGTCACGAATCATCGGCCCCGCTGCATCTGGATGTGGTGATCCAATGGGGGCAACACGTAGCCAAGTACGTTTCGAACGAAGCATGGTGAGAAAACCGGAGAAGAGACTGTTCGCGGCATCGGCGTTAACAATCGGTTCGTCAGGCAACGGCGAACGCGACAAAAGAAGTCGGGAATGAGAACGTTTCCCGTTAACACCAACGCGCTGCGCCTCTACGCGTTGAGATGCGCCAGTACCTTCTGGAGCAACTCTGCGGACCGGTCGATGACTTGGCTCCGCCAGGACTCAGCTTGTGGGCAAAAGCATTCGGCCAGATTCGCTTTGGCTGCCCATTGCTGCGACGTGGTCCCATGATGGACCGCTTGATTCTCGCTCCGCAGTGCCGAGAGCATGCGGATTGGACCGTACGTTCCGAATTCAACGTTCGCGAAGTGATAAGACTGATCGGGTGTCGCGTGGCGGCGGCACCACTGGCCAAGCGAACCACTGGTTTCGTACGCCGTAGCGTCTGCTTGGTCGCTTGGCTCAACCAATCCTTTGGGTGCGATGGAGCGATACCATTGTGCGTCTTCGGAAGCGTCGCCATCGAGCAACAACAGTTTGTACCGGCCGAATTCCCCAAGCCCCGTATGAAAGTCCAAGTGTGCGATCAACTGGGCACCAGAGATCCATCGTTGAAAGTGCTGGCTGAAGACTTGCAGCGAATAGCTGGCAGCATCGCCACCAAAGAAGAGCCCCTCGGGGAACTCGTACTGACCACCCGCGACCGCTTGTTTGAGCGGATCGAGTCCATCGCGAAGGACGGCGAGGACGGCCCGACCGAGGAAAAGGTCAAAACCGCGTCGTCGACGCCGCGGATTCAACAACGGGTCGTAGCGTCGATACGCCTCGGGAGCACCTGAGTACAATTCGCCATCGCAAAGGAAGTTGCGGTTTAGATCGACGTTGGTTTCGTTCACTCGGCGTCGATGGCGAAAGCCGTAAGGGTTGACCGCATGCACGAGCACCATTCTCACCGAGGCCCCGTCGACAAGTGCGTCCTGAGTAAGCAGCCAGTGAAGCACCGCTGTCCCCAGAGGAGCCTCCACGCCGTGGACTCCCGTCGTCAATAGCAAGCATCGCTTGGCGTCCGGTTTGCCAAGTCGACCGATGTCAATCGTCAGGTCCTGATCCGAATCAATCGCGTACGTTTCCAGATCGCCGTCCAGTGACTTGACGTCTTGGCGAAATCGCTGACGCGATCGATCGTAATCACATTCAAAGAAGTCCGTCACGGATGGCTCAACCCTGCCATCTCGCACAGGTGAGCTTGGGCAACGGGTTGCGGGCAACTCCAGACCAGGAAGAACAGAGCCTCGCGGCACCATCGTCCGACCGGATGATCCTCGACAAATCCTGCGCCTTTGGCGGCTGTCATCGCAGCGGATGTGGCACGCATCACCAACCCGTTTGCCTCTGTCCGCAGCGAACCGACCGACAGAGGGGAATCCTGCTGCGTTGCATCGATCAAGTCGCGCCGGAGGTTTTCGGACTCTGCGCGAAGTTGGTCTGCCGGAGGTCTCAGTGACGGTCGTCTAGCGGCCTGATCCTCCAGGTACTCGATTGCTGAGATCGCCAATCCGAGTGCCAAGCTGGATGTCTGAAGTCCGCCAGCGCCGCCTGACGTCCCATTGCCCAGTACCGATCGGCTTGGACCTGCGAGTACGTCCTGCGGTGTCAACCGAACGGAATCGAAGCGAACCTGATCGGTACAGCTGTCCGACAGCGCGATCAACGGCGTCCCTCTTCCAGCCGATATTCCCGGCAGATCTGTAGGGACTGCAACCACGATCTCGGAACCGTCGCCAAGGGTTGCACCTGTGACGATGACGTCGGCATGCGCCCCGCCCGTGACCCAAGGCGCGATTCCATCCAACAGATAGCCCTCCCGATCGGGTCGCGCACCTAGGACGGGCTGATCGAGATGACGTCGGCTGGTCGTCAGATGGCTGATCCCGACGGTTCCGAAACGGGTGCCGGTCAGCAGCGGCTTGAGCCATCGCTCTCGAGGCTCCGGGTTTCCGCCATTGGCCAATCTGCGGCACGCGCCGGAAAACTGAGTCAGCACGAATGCCGTCGTCAGATCAACCGACGCAAGCAACGTATTCGCTTGCAACTGATCCCCCGCGGTCCATCCCAGTCCGCCGTCCGATTCGGGAAGGAACCACCTTGCGACTTGGGCTTCATGGCATCGCCTCAGCGACTCTGCCGGCCAGCCGGTCCGTGCATCCGCAAGCTGGCGGAGTGCTTTCAGCAGACGGTCCATCGCTGCGTCGCCGAGGTCCCCAACCGGCTCAGCTGTCGGGGAAGGCAACGGGGGACTCATGTAGGCTACCTTTTACGCGTGCGACTATCCATATAGACCGCATACTCTCTTAATTCGACACGGCCGTCGCGATTCGAATCCGCCTTGGCGGGCGACATGAGCATATCTTTCCACTCACTGGCTGTCAGCGCACCATCACCGTTCTTGTCGTTGCGATCGATGATTCGCTTGGCGTAAGCCAATGTCTTTTCACTCGGCTCGATTCCGGTTCCGCCGGACGAGGATCTGGTCGACGTGGTCCTGGACGACGAGGTGGAAGCGACCGACGATGCCGACTTGCCAGCGTCGGTTCCCGATAGTGCTTCGCGTACCGTGATCACTCCGTCTTGGTTGTCGTCCCAGGAAAGGAACTCCATTACCACCGCATCGCTGAACTTGTCGGCATACTCGGCCATCGTCACCTGGCCGTCTTGGTTCTTGTCGCGGTCGGTGAAGAATCCAGGCACTCCCTCCGGAGTCCTTGTCGAAGTGAGTGATCGGTATGACTTTCTGCCATTGAATAGGTCAGGACCTTCGATCGCCACATCCGTCTTACTTTCGCTCCGCCGACGGTCGCCCCGTTCACGCTGCTTCGCCTCCTCCGTCGCCACCCGTCGTCGCGCGTACCGCACGGAAAGCTCGTTGATCGAAAGCTTGCCGTCTTGATTGCGATCAAAGTCCATCGGATCACCGGAGAATCGCGCCATCTCGGACTTCACCAAAAAACCGTCTTTGTTCTGGTCGTAGCGACGCATTCGTTCCGCTGCCTCACGTTTGTCTGCTTCGGTCACCGCCACGGAGAGCAGTTCTGCGGCAGCCCCGAACCCAGGCACCGGATCTAACGGTTCTGCTTCACCCCCGAACCCAGGCACCAGTAATTCGACCTCCATTGCCTCATTGGCTGCATTGGAGTCACCACGCCCCCGACCGTCCGAACCGCCATCGCGAGCTTCCCGGGCTTTCTGAAAGGACTCGGTGATCTTGCTTAGCTTGATTGGCTGTCCCGCCTTGATACTCGGGTCGGATCGCTGCATCCGGCTGATGATGAAGCTGGCTGGGCCTTGCTGCTCATCGGGATCGAGCACCCCGTTGCCGTTGCGGTCCAAACGACTCAGAAAGCTGGATGGGTCGAATCCACCGCGGCTGAATCCACCGCGATCACCGCCGGGAGGTCCCCCACCCGGTGGTCCACCGCCAAATCCTCCACGTCCAAACCCGCCGCCGGGTGGTCCGCCGCCAAATCCACCACGACCAAACCCCCCGCGTCCACCGTCGTCTCCACCTCTGCCAAACCCGCGACGTCCGCCATCATCGCCGCCACCGCGGCCAAAAGGAGGCTGAGCGTCCGCAACGCCCAGAAACAGGGCCAACAGAAGTGTTAGGAAGCTTGAATATCTCATGGATTTCTAAACCGCGAGAATTGGCGATGGTTTCGCCCGAAACTGGGGTATCGGCTTCCGCCCGCCTTTGAAGAAGCCGGGAAGCGCTCGTGAACGTTTCAACTATATCCAGCGGACCGATCGAGCCAGACGGGTCAAGACGTAAGAATTCCGGCTATAACGGCGATTGTGCCGATACACCCCTCCCGAATGAGCTGCCGCCATGACTTTCCGCTTCGTCGCCATTCTGGCGATGTTCGTTGCTGCCACGCCCCTCCCGGCCCAGGAATCGCCAGAGCCAGATGCCGGACGGTCGACTTCGGCGCATCCACACACCGATCACAGTCACACCGATCACGGTCACGCAGGTCACAGCCACAGCCACAGCCACAGCCACAGCCACAGTCATGACGAGGCTGGTAGGCCGGGACAGAGCGGCATTCTGACGACGCGGGAAAAGTACCACGTGTTGGCACCCGCGACCAAGGAAGACGTTTTTCACTTCGTGATCTACGGCGATCGCACGGGCGGCGTTCCCGCAGGCTTGTCCGTGCTGCGTCAGGCCGTCGCAGACACCAACCTTCTGGATCCCGACCTGGTGATGACCGTTGGTGACTTGATTCAGGGCTACAACGAGTCGGAAGAGTGGCTTCAGCAGATGCGCGAGTACAAGTCGATCATGCAGAAGCTGAACATGAAGTGGTTTCCAGTTGCTGGAAATCATGACGTCTATTGGCGCGGCCAAACGCCTCCGCCTCCGGGGCATCACGAGTCGAATTACGAGGAGCATTTCGGACCGCTTTGGTATTCGTTTAAGCACAAGAATTCCGGATTCATCGTGCTCTACTCTGACGAAGGAGATCCCAAATCGAACGAGAAAGGGTTTAATGAAGGCCGCCTCCAGTCGATGTCGCAGGGCCAATTCGACTTCCTTGCCAAATCGCTTCGCGACCTCAAGTCACAAGACCATGTGTTCGTGTTTCTGCACCATCCTCGATGGATCGGGCGAGGCTACGCTGACGGAAATTGGGGCGAAGTGCATCGGATGTTGGCGAAAGCGGGAAACGTTAGCGCCGTGTTTGCCGGTCACATCCACCAGATGAGATACGACGGCATCAAAGATGGAATCGGCTACTACACGTTGGCAACCACCGGCGGGCACTTGTCGGCGGACATCCCCGGAGCCGGATACCTGCATCACTTGAACATGGTCTCGGTACGCCCCAATTCGTACACCGTCTCCGCGATGCCTATCGGTGCTGTCTTTGACCCCAAGGACTTCACGCCCGAGTTCAAGGTCCAGGTTGATCTGGCTCGGTCCATTCGTCCTGTATCGGCCGGAGAAGCACTACCGCTCAACATCGACGGTTCCGCTTCTGGACAGGTCACGTTCCAAGTGTCCAACCCGACCGATCGGCCGGTCGATGTTCAGGTCTCGTTGGCTCCCAATACCAAAGGCTGGATCAGCAGCCTGGATCATCAACATCAAGTCATTGATGCGGGCGAGTCGACTTCATTCCCCGTGTCGCTACAACGCCAAGCAGCGGAGATGGCAAGTCTAGTGATTCCCCGCGTTGAGTTGGTCGCGACCTATGTCGGAGAAACGGCGCGAATTCAGCTACCGCCAGTGAGCGGTCCGGTCGAGTTGGAACCGCAAGTGGTTCCCGCCAAATACTTTCGTGGCGACGACAACCTGGCGCTTCGGCTGAACAGTCCGGAATCAGCGATCCGCGTTGATTCGGCCGAACTGAACGTTCCGGAAGGACCGATGACTTTGGAAGCCTGGTTCTGGCCAAAGCAGTCAGCTGGTTTCTTGGCCGGGATCGCGAAGACGCAGAGCAGCGAGTTTGCGATCTTCATGGATGAAGGCGCTCCGCAGTTTGACCTGCATTTGGACGGTCGCTACGTCAGTGCCAAGTCCCCTTTGAAGCTGCCGGAAAAGACATGGTCGCACGTGGCAGGGGTGTTTGACGGCGAAGAACTGCGTCTTTATGTCGACGGCAAGAGAGTGGCTCAAACCAAGGGTAGCGGCACGCTCGGACGCAACGACTTGCCACTCTTCATCGGAGCCGATCCCGGCCGCTCGGGCGAGCCCACGCGTCCATTCCTGGGCAAGGTCGATGAAGTGCGGATTTCGTCAATCGCTCGCTATCAGGACGACTTTCAGCCGGTCATTCGTTTCGATCCCGATCCGCAGACTCGACTGCTGATGCACTTGGACCGAACGTTTGGGCCGTTTGTCTTGGACCACTCATCGGAAGCGACCAAGGGCATGATGGGCGGACGAAGCAAGTTGGTGCCAAGGTAGGGATCCCTGATTGATGCATGATCCACGACCAACGGTTGTCCGCCAGCCCGACCAGGGCGTGTACTGCGCGTGGCTGGGGCACACGATCCGATACCTTGCACTAGGCAGCGAGACAGGTGAGGCCTACTGCCTGTCGGTAACGGAGGTTGATCAGAAAGGGGGAGCCCCGCCACATCGTCACGATTTTGTGGAGGCGTTCTACGTCATCCGTGGGACGTGCGAATTCCAAGCGGGCAACCAAACCGCTTCGCTTTCGTCGGGCGAGATGATCTCGATCGGGTCAGGCACGGCCCATCGACCGATGGTGACCAGCCCGGACGGAGCCGAACTGCTGACGCTTGCCTTTCCTGCCGGATTCGACCAGTTTCAGTTGCAGGCTGGGCAACCGCTTGAGGATCCGTCACAGGTGCCAACGAAATCAGTCTCGGAGATTCGTGAATCAATCGATCACATCGCCGCAGACTTTTCGATTGACATGCATCCGCCCGACTCCGCGTTCCAGGTTGAGCCTCAGATCCATATCTGCCGGGCGACCGAAGGCGACGTCGTGGATGCGGTCGGGGATCGGTATCGGTTTCTGGTCGAGGGCGAACAGAGTGATGGTCGTTTCGCCATTTGGCATACGACGATCTCGCCAGGCGGTGGTCCGCCGCCGCATGTTCACCGCAACGAGGAGGAAGCGTTCTTTGTGCTCGACGGCGAGTTGATTTTCGAATCTGAGGGCGAGTCCTTCACGGGTGGACCGAGGACGTTTGTCAATCTTCCACGTGGATCAAAGCATCGGTTCAGCAATCAGTCTGACCAACCGGCCCAAGTGCTGATCCTGGTCGCTCCCTCGGGTCTCGAGAAGATGTTTCGACGCACTGGTCGCTTGATCGAAGATACAAGCCAGCCGATCGCACCGACGGACCATGAAGAAATCGCACGGCTGATTCAGATTGCACCCGAGTACGGGGTGGAGCTGTATCTGTAGGGTCGCCGGGCATCTGTAGGGTCGCCGGCCCCGTCCCAATCGGCGCCTCAAAGCTCATCGGGTTAGCGACGCGGATCGATTTTTGAGGTTGCTAATGATGACGATCCGAGGAGGCACGCGCTTGACTTTGTTCGGGCGCGTGTCTTAACTGGCCATGAACAGATGAGCACAGTCGACGGCAACCTTCTCATGCGTTCCCAATCCTCGGACAACGATCCCGACGCCGTCGTCTACCAGCGCGCCAATACCAGTCAATTTGTCGAATTCGCAGTTGACCATCGGCGGTACGCTTTTGGCATCGAACAGATCCGTGAAATCGTCATCTTGAGCGACGTGACGCCTACGCCTCAGGTCGCAAACTGCGTTGATGGTGTCAGTAACCTGCGTGGCGCAATCATACCGATCATCAACCTGAGAGCCCTGTTTGGGTTGCCACGCAAAGAAGCGGATGACGAGACCCGCACGGTTGTTGTTCACGTCAACGGACGGACCATGGGTTGCACCGTCGACTCCGTCAACCAGGTCTTGCGCATCGCCAACGATGCAATCCAACCGGCTCCGGAAACGGTCGCTGTTGAAAGTGGCAAGTCGATCACTGGCTTCGCCAACGTCGAGGATCGGCTGGTGATCATCTTGGACGTCGAGCAACTCCTGGACGTCGAGCAATTGCAACATGTCAAGCACGTCACCGCGCCCGGAAACTCAATCAATGGCAACTAGATCCACCAAGGCTTCCACTCCGCGCAAGGCACGCAAGGTATCCACAAAGAAGATGGACCACGTCGCCTCCAATCCTGACTCGCGTTTTGGCGAAACCGAAACGCGAGGACTGATCGATGCCATCAGTCGAGCCCATCTGCTGATCGAGTTCGAGATGGATGGCACG
>JBCCUO010000123.1:0-7946 GCA_039196805.1 Planctomycetota bacterium
CCCCGACCCAGTGGCAACTCGCCGCCTTCGATCGTGGTCAGGTACTCCTCCATCCCGGGCAGGTTTTGGTAGTGAACGCCGCTGGCGTGACCAAAGCTGGCGATTCCGGTGGCCAGCAAGTCGGCTCCGTGCCAAAGGTTGTCGCGATACGAGAAGTTCACCTTGCTGGGATCTTTGACCACCGTGTAGGCGCTGCTGACGCTGTATCCGGCCGACTTGAACTGATCGAAAGCGTATTCCACCCAGTCGCGTTTTGTTTACCAGTCGGCCACCCGGCTCTCGGTTTGGTTGCCCAGGATGTCCTTGCTATAGACCGTGTTGAAGGGCAATTCCATCTGATAGATCGTGACGCTCTCGGGGGATAGCTCCAGCGTCTTCTTGATGTTCTCTTTCCAGTTGTCCCAGGTCTCGCCGACCATCCCGGCAATCAAGTCGATGTTGACGTTGGCAAAATCGGCTGCCTCGATCCACGGCCATGCGTTGAAGATTTGTTTGGACAGGTGCGCTCGACCGTTCTCCTCCAAGAGCTTGTCGCTAAAATTCTCGACGCCCAAGCTAACGCGAGTCACGCCCATCTGTTCACGCAGGGTTTTGACCTTGGTCTCGCTCAAGGTCCCCGGCTCACACTCGAACGTGACTTCCTCGGCCCCGTCCCACGTGATGTGCTGACGCAGCCGATCTCCCAGCTTGACCAATTGCTTGGGCGACAGAAAGCTGGGCGTGCCACCGCCAAAGTAGACGAAGCGAAACGGGCGCTGCCCCATCACTTCCAGCTGACTGACCAACGAAATCTCTTGGCAAAGAGCGTCGACGTAACGCTGGACCTCGGCGGCGTTGACGTCCGTGAAGACCTTGAAGTAACAGAATTTGCAGCGTTTGCGGCAGAACGGAATGTGCAGGTAGAGCCCCAGGGGAGTGTCTTCCGTCGGCGGGCTGTGCAACGCCTCCTGAACGGCGGGCACCTGCTCTTTCTTCCACTGGCTGTACGGTGGGTAGTTGGAAATGAAGTAACTACCAACTTCCGTTTTCTTTTTGACCGGGGCGGACGACATGGAGCGATCCTGCGGAGAAACAAAAACAACTGGTCAACGCATCATAGCCGCTTAGGCAGGGGGTCACGCCCCCGGAGCCGCAAAGCAACGAACGACCCCATTGTCGTCGGCTACCAGTAGTCGGTTTCCCGCGATCGCCGGGCCACCGATGAACCCACCGCGGACTTCGTATTCCCACTTCAGTTTACCGCTGACGCGATCAAGCCGAATGATGCGACCGTCGGTGGCGGTCAGCCAGACATCGTCGCCCGCGATCACCGGCGACGAATCGGCTCGCCGTTTTAGCGTGTAACGCCACTTTCGCTCGCCCGTGTTCAGGTCCAGCGCGTCGACTTGACGGCGCTGGCTGGCGACCACGACGAACTGCCGGTCGACGGCGGCACTGCTCCGGTATTCCTGTCGCTGATCCGCATCGTCATAGCGCCAGAGCTCCCGTCGTTTCCGCCAGTCAAAAGCGATCACGATGCCATCCATGATCGGCACGATCGCTTGGTCGCCGGCGATGGCCGGCGTGCTACCCGTTGGCCCGTCCAGTGGCATCGTCTCACCCGAATCCTGCCCCGTCTTCAGGTCGACCGCGTGAAGCTGGGCATCGCAGCCGCCCAAGAACGTGTGGTCACCTGCGATCGAAGGACCGCAGCGCACCTGATCGTTTGTTTGGTAGGTCCAGACCAGTGAGCCGTCCTTGACGGCGAAGCAGTACAGACTTCCGTCTTGGCTGGTCACCAACACATTCTCACCATGAAATCCCGCTGACGCGCTGACTTCGCCTTCGGTGGTTTGCTGCCAAAGCACGCTGCCATCCGACACCGCAAGGCAAAACACATTGCCGTCGAAATCTCCCACGACCAATCGATGTCCCTGAACCGCTGGTGAGGCGACAAACCCGGTCTCGACGTCTCGTTGCCATCTCTCTTCACCGCTTTCCAGATCGATGGCGAACACTTTTCCCGCCACATCGCCCACAAACACGGTGTCGCCTTGGACAACTGGGGCAGCCTCGACCGCATCGCTGGCTTCGAATTGCCACCTCTGGCTCAGGTTGTCCGGCAGTGTCACCGGCGACCAACCGGTCGCGGCGGCATCACCGCGTGACAGTGGCCAATCCGAGGTTGCGGACGACTCCGAATCGGCGGCGTGGACCTCGCCAGCAAAAAGGGTCAGGGTGACCAAGATGATCAAGAACCAGCTGAAGGGCGTATCTCTCAGCATCATGTCAGCTCGCGAGAAAACTAGGGAAGACTGCAACCACGCTCGGACTGTTGAATCGGTCGGTCCGACCTACCGTTAAGGGTAGTCGTCCCGGCCAGAAGCGTCAGTGAGGGCTGATTTCAAGGATTATTTGGCATCAAGCGGGGACGATTCGTTCCGCGTGACCGTCAGAACGGCGATCACCCCTGTATGCATCCAACGTGGTCCCGTAAAACCCCCCGCTGTTTTTCAAAGCGCCGTCTATTATAGGCTTCGCCTCGAGCCCGATCCGGCATCATCGATTCGTCTTTCGCTCAACGTCCCCCTTTTCAACTCCATGCTCTGCGTAACTCTCGCCCGCGCCCGGCACAAACGAATGATCGCCGAACACAAGCACCTGGTCGAACAGGGAGCTGAGTTGGTGGAGCTGAGGTTGGACTACATCGCCCGAACGGTCGACCTGAAACGCTTGCTCAACGACCGGCCCGGACCGGTGCTGGTGACGATCCGGCGCCGCGACGACGGTGGGCGCTGGATGAAGACCGAAGAAGAGCGATTGATGCTGCTTCGCAGCGCGATCGCGGCCGGCGTTGAATACATCGACGTGGAAGCCGACATTGCCGCGCAGATCCCGCGGTACGGCAACACCAAGCGAGTGGTCAGCTACCACAACTTTCAGGAAACGCCTGACGAACTCGAACTGCTGCACTCGGCGATGGCCGACGAGGACGCCGACATCGTCAAGATCGCCACGATGGCCAATACGTTCAGCGACAACGTTCGACTGATGGATATCGTCAGCCAGGCGAACGTCCCCACGATCGGAATCTGCATGGGCGAGATGGGGATGATCACACGCATCCTGGCGCATCGGCTGGGGTCGCCGTTTACCTACGCCGCATTCAGCAAGGACAAGAAGATCGCTCCGGGCCTGATGCACTGGAAGGAAATGCAGCAGATCTACGACTGCCAGAAGATCACGGATGACACCGAGTTGTTTGGCGTGATCGCTGATCCTGTTGCGCACAGCTACAGCCCGCTGGTGCACAACCAAGCCTTTCGCGACCAAGAGCTGAATGCTCGCTACTTGCCGCTGCGAGTTCCAAAGGACAACTTGCAAGTCTTTATCGACAGTGCCAAAGCGATCGGCATCAAAGGCCTGAGCGTGACGATCCCTCACAAGGAGCGTGCCTTGGACTATTGCACGCAAGCCGAATCGAGTGCCACGGGGATTGGCGCGATCAACACCATGGTTTTCCAAGACGATGAAGTCCTGGGATACAACACCGACTATCGTGCCGCGATGGACTGTATCCATGAAGCGTTCCAACTGCCGGAAGGCGTGGACCGGCCGATGCAGGGCAAGTCGGCCATGATCTTGGGAGCCGGCGGTGTTTCGCGGGCGATCGCGTGGGGACTTCGGCAACGCGGCTGCGATGTGACGATCAGCTCCCGAACGATGGAACGGTCCCAGGTGTTGGCGACAGAGATCGGTTGCATGGCCGTTCCTTGGGAACAGCGTCACGCCAAGAAAGTGAACCTGCTGGTCAATGGCACGCCGGTTGGAATGCATCCCGACGTCGACAGCAGTCCGTTCAATTCGGCCGATTTGAACGAGTTCATGGTGGTCTTTGACACCGTCTATAACCCCGAAAACACGTTGCTGGTGAAACAGGCCAAGAAGGCCCGAGCGCGAATCATCACCGGCATTGACATGTTTGTCCGACAGGCCGCGTATCAATTCAAACTGTTCACTGGACGCAATGCGCCCCTGAAACTGCTGCGGCAAACGATCAAGCAAGCCACCAATCCGGTGCAGCTGAACTAGCCACGACTGACTTTGCCAGCTACCCTCGAATCTGTCGACGACCGGTGGGTGGGCTCTTCTTCCGCCCGGTCACCGGTCGTCGACAATCATCACTGACAGGTGACATCCCTCCAGCGAGCCCGGTCCAGTCGTCGTATTCCTGCGGCCTGGCTTTGCGGTCCTGGGGGACGCTGCCGCCCAACGATCCGAACGGATCGAACCACCACGTTGATTGTCCCAGCCTGTGACCGAACACGACTCCAGCTATGAACACAGCGCCCGTCGAATTCAATTGACGGACTCTCCTGACGGCGATGATCTGAGAGATCAACAAGCCAAGATCCAGCTCTGCCAAGAGTTAATCGGATACCAATTCCAAGACCAGAACCTGCTGCTATCCGCGCTGACACACGCATCGGGCGCCTTGAATCGCTTGGCCAGCAATGAACGCCTGGAGTTTTTGGGCGACGCCGTCCTGGGGTTGGTCGTCTGCGAATGGCTGTTCGAAGAGTACCCCGAGTACAACGAAGGCGACCTGACCAAAATCAAATCATCGGTCGTAAGCCGGCGTGCCTGCGGCAAGGTTGCCTGCGATCTGGGGCTGGATCGTTGCCTGATCGTCGGACGAGGCGTCACGCAGAACCGGAGCTTTCCGCGATCGTTGGTGAGCGACGTGTTCGAATCGAGTGTGGCGGCGATCTACCTGGACGGCGGCCGTGACTTGGCTCGCGACCGAATTCGCGAGTGGATGGCCGCCGAAGTCTCCCAAGCGGTCGACAACCAAGGGGCCAGCAACTTCAAGTCCACCTTGCAGCAGTACGCTCAACGCGAATTGGCTAGCACTCCGGTGTATCAGTTGGTCAAGGAAACCGGGCCCGATCACCGGAAGTCCTTCTTGATCGCCGCCGTCATCGGCGAACAGGAATTCTTGCCGGCGTGGGGAACGAACAAGAAGGATGCCGAGCAGCGGGCGGCGGCCAACGCCCTGGCGTCGCTTCACGATCAAGAGCCACCATACCGGCTCGACTGATCACCGATTCGACCGATCAAAGCCGGGACCGATCAACGCCGGGACCGATCACAATGGCACCTGGATCGACTCGGGCTGCTGATTGGTCATCGCGTCGGCTTTGATGTCATCCGCTTCGCTGACTGTTGCTCGCAAGTCCGGATAGGGCTGTTCAAAGACAAACGTACGGACCACCTGATCCTTGAACGTTTGAATCGTAGCCTCGCTGGGCAGGGGGGCGGTCAGGACGCGAAACCGATTGGGCGAGCTTCCGCCCGCATGACGTTCGGTGACCTTCAGCTGCGAACCTCCCTCGGCCGTCGAGGACCGCTGAATCAGGAACTCAACGTTGTCAAAGAGGTCCGCGATCGGCTGACCAATCCGGTCCAGCGGCAACTCCGTTTGCTTGGCGGGCTCGAAACGGATCCATGCCCGCATCGAGACCAATGAGGCGCCCACCGGCCAGTTGGCGACCGTGCACTCAAGCACCGGAACGCGACGACCCGCTCGATACTGAGGCAGGTTGACGACATAAAACGACTGTTCGCCTCGGTTGTTCGAGGTCTTCAGTTCGACCCAGATGTCAGTCGGGCGCCGTGTGAACGATTCGGGCGAAGCGTTTTCGATGACGATTGGAAGTGTCATCTTGCCCGCCTCCAGTCGCCCCGGCTGCAACATCGTCACCTTGTACTGATCAGACAGGTAGCCGCTCATCTGAAGCTGTTTCTTGGCTTGGCTGGAGAAGTCATAGCGGTCATGCACCAGCGTTTCGCCGCGAAGCTTGAGATGAAAATACTCGCCGCCTTCGACTTGAACGTCCGCTTGAGCCTGCGCGATCTTACCCGACCGAAAATCCGACAACCCGGTGACGGTCACGGATCGTGGAATGGCGGGACGAACCGGGCGATTGTCGGCCACATTCAGTTCGACCGGCGGCCAACCTTGGATTCGCTGCGGCTGCCCCAACGAAGCCTCCGAACTGATTGCCTTACCACGATTCGTCCACTTCACGCGAGGGCGTGGTAGCGAACTCATGAAGGCTTGTTCCAGGTCCTCTCTGCCGGCATCGATCCAGTCAAACACCGAGTCCTGGCCCGACTGGCCCGGCGGGCCGAGCGCCTCCTGAAACGTTTGCTTCGCGGACGGGAGGTCGTAGCCAACGATTTGCAACCTAATCCATGGGTGCTTATTGACGATGTCTCGTGCCCGAAGTCGGAAAGGATCCACGCTGCCTTTGGAAGCGGCAACAAATGGCTTGCCATCGGTCAACACGATGACATGAGCGGTTTCGGAACGGCCCCGACCGACGATGACCTCGTAAGCCCTGTCGATTGCCTCGTACACCGGCGTGACTCCGATCGCTTCCAGACTGCCGATCTTCCCCGCCAGTTCCAAGAACCGTTCGTTCGTTAACCCGCGTCGACCCAGCGTCTGAATCAGTACGACGTCGCGGTTGGGGTTGCCAGCCGATGCTGGTGCATTGAGTGGTAGCCAATTCTCTTGCGCACCGCCGTCCCAGGCTTTGTATTGCGTGAGACCACCACGCCTGCGGTCGATCAGTTGGGTTCCGGGCCGGGTGGGATCGTCTTGCCATCCCCACTGACTGCCATAGGCAATCAGCCCAACCTGGAAATCGCCCTCGGAACCATCTTCTGGTGCGAGTTGATCCAAGAAGTTGATCAAGGCCCGTTGAGCGGCGTCCAACTTGCCGCCGTCGTTCATGGAGTTGGAACAATCAAAGACAATCATGACGGGTATCTTCTGCTGGCGATCACGCGTCACGATCACGCGTGGCGCGTCGTATCGCGGCAACCGGAACAGCGTCGTCACGCCCTGGCCACGACGATTCAGGCCGATCGATCCCTGGCGGCGCAAGCCGCGAAAGAAAGCATCAATTTCCAGGCCCAGCACGTTGCCACCCAAATCTTTCGGGATCCGAACGGGATGCTGCTGAGCCATCGACTGAGCGTTGACGTCGTCTCTCGCCAATCTCATGGCACTTGGGGCGCCGGGTTGCGGCCAAATCGCTACGTGACCATCCGGTAGACCCGTCGATGTCGCCAGAGTGACCTCGACATTCGATCCACGCACATCTTCGTAAAGGACTGGATCGGCCAGCGGCTTAAGTGTCCTGCCTGATTGGACGGCTTGCGTCGCGGCGGCGATCGACTGACTCAGGTCTTCGCCATCAAGGATGGCGGGCAGCCGGGACTCGGTCGTGCGAGAGACGGCTCGGAGTAGCCGATTTGCCGCGTCGGGAAAGAAGGGAGCATCGCCACGCCTCGGTCCACACCAGAATTCAGCAAGCGTTCGCTTGGCGTGCCGCATGAAGAACAGCTGCAGATCGATCGACTCACGTTGACCGCCTGCTGAGGCGACATCACACCGCGAGGTCAAAGCAGCAACACTGCGAGCCCGAATCTGCGTGTCCCAGGCTGCCATGCGTCTTCGCACCACCGCGGCAGAGGATCCCGAGTTCGCCTCGCGCCGCGCCGTTTCCAATGGCTCCTGGTTGTTGGTCATTAACATCTGTGCGGCATGCTTCCGTAGAATCGCGCCTTCACCTCGCAGATCCCCGGCAGTGACCTGCGGCAGCTCAACTCCACCGACCTCGTTCAACCAGCCAGTCCACGGATGAAGGTTCGTGGCCGGCAAAGCGACCAAGGCTTCCCTGTCTTCCGATGCAGACACCGACTGCGAAGAAGCCTGTCGCCCAACGTCGGAGATCTCATCGGAAGCAAGGTCCAGGACCCGCTGCAGCAGTCGGTAGCGAGCATCGTTTTGGCCGCCCACTGCGGAGCCGGCCAGCATGGCAAATGCGCGTCGCAAACCTCCTTCGTCATCCGCATCCTTGTCCGCGATTCGTAGTGACAGACGTTTCTTCAGG
>JBCCUO010000124.1:0-7946 GCA_039196805.1 Planctomycetota bacterium
CCTTGCCGATTCTTTTCTTGTCTTCCCGAAACGATAGAGGCTGAGCGTCACCATCGTTCAGCCGGTACGATATCGACGCGATCTGATCGGCTGGCTGGGCCGAACCGAGAACGTTCACAAATCGCTGAGGATGTCCTCCAAGATGACCGAAACGTTGCTCGTCGCCATACCAGATATCGACTTCTAAGTCGGTACCGAAGGCACATGCCATCGTGACCCGAAGGACCAACAGTGGAAAGAAAGCTCTGTGGAAGGATGCGATGAAGCTTGGCGAGAACATGTTGGTGATCTGTCACATGGGAATGCTTGTTGGAAGACGCCACGCCCGTCGTGTATGTGCTCAGTGCAGCGATCCTCGTCATCGTAATCGACTCGCGCGAGGGAAGCTTGGCGGTTGGGCGAGTACTGGTGAGGGGTCGTGGGGCTTGCTGCCTTGCTTGGCGCCAGCCTGATGGGTATCGAGGACGTTTCGAAGAACCCGACACGCTCGCGCTATGCGGCTGATGGATCAACGCCGGTTCAGCTATCAGCCGCTTGGCGCCAGCCTGACGGGTGTCTCGATGCGCAACGACTCGCGTGCTGGCGCACTGCAGCTAATGGGAATCGGGCGATTTTTTGCGGTCGGACCGCATCGGGTGTGGTCGCTTGGTTAATCTATGATGAGGCCGATCAAATGGCTGCCTGCCGACCTTTCGGCTCCTCCCTCCTTCCTGATCGCGATGATCCACGTCGCTTGATGCTTGTCCCCCAAGCACGATCAAGCCCGGATCGCATGCTTATGAACCACATACGGTCCCCCCGACGGCTGGCCGCAGTCGTCGTGCTGCTGCTTGGCTGGGGCGCTGCACTGCGCAGTGCTGCGCAGCCGCCCTCGGATCAGCCTGCATCGGTCGTCGCCGTCCCCGTGCAGTCCCGTGTCGCAAAGACGTCATATCGATTGCTCGGAAATGTGGCGCCGCTGCGAGCGTCGACAGTCGGCGTCGCCTTGGCCGGACGGGTCAAGAAAGTCCATGTTCGCAGAGGCACGCACCTTGCGGCAGGCGACGTGATTGCCGAGCTGCAGACGAGCGTGATCGAGATCGAGCTGGCGGCAGCCAAGGCGGAGTTACGCCTGTACCAACAGCAGTTTGAGGAGCTACGTGCTGGTTCGCGTCAAGAAGACATCGCAGAAGCCAAGGCAAGAATGATCGCGGCCGGGGCAATCGCCAAACGGTCGGAAAGTCAACTCAAACGGGTGCAACGACTGGTCACTTCGCGAGCCTCGTCGGCGGACGAAGTCGATGTCGCCACTGCCGAAGCGGAGTCGTCCAAGCAGTTGCATGCTGCTGCCATCATCGCTCACGACCGCCTGGTGGCCGGGCCGCGGATCGAGCAGATCGCGCAAGCTCAGGCCCAAGTTGACTTGCAGCAAGAGCAAGTTCGATTGTTAGAGGATCGGTTGGTCAAACACACTTTGCGGGCACCGTTCGATGGTTGGGTCACGACTCAGTATACGGAGGAGGGCGCGTGGGTGACCGCTGGCGCACCGATCGTCGACTTGGTGGAACTGGACACCGTGGAGGTGGAACTGGCCGTTCCGGCCGAGCAAGTTGTCAACTTGCGACCTGGCCAATCGATTCGTGCCGAGCGCACCGAGCGACCCGGCGAGCTGCTGGTCGGACAACTGGATCGCATTGTGCCGTCCGCCGACACGCGAGCACGCACGTTTCCCGTGCTGGTCGCCGTTAAGAACCGCCTCCAAAACGGCATTCCGGTTTTGCTCTCAGGCATGGTGGTGCGGGTCGACCTGCCAGTGGGAAAGAGCGAGCCGTCCACGTTTGTCCCCACCGACGCGATCGTATTGAACCGATCCAGCCAATCGGTCTTCATCGTTGACTTGCCCACCGATGCTGCGGACACCAAACAAATGGTTGGCATCGTCCGCCAGGTTCCGGTTCAGTTGGGCATCGCCGACCAAGAACTCATTGCCGTCTCAGGGGAGCTATCCGCCGAAGACTTAGTCGTCACGCGCGGCAATGAGGGCCTTCGTCCGGGACAAGAAGTTTCGGTAACGATTCAGTCCGATCAAGACACGTAGTTGGACCACGCCACGCATCCTTCCCGAGCTACACGGCGTTGGGATGGATCGCAGCAGAACATCACCCGAAAACGGACGCGTGGGGCTTTGAATGAGTTGGCGCTTGCTGAACAAACGAACCAATTTTTAGTTCATCCTCCGTCGGCAGGTAGCCCGCAGTGGAATTCTTTCAGATCCTGATTCGCAATCCCGTCAAGGTCTACGTGGGCGCGATCTTGGCGGCGCTCTTTGGCAGCCTTTCTCTAGGGCTGATTCCCAAGCAACTGGTGCCGGAAGTTCAAAATCCGGTGCTGACGATCGAAACGCGTTGGCCCGGCGCGAGTCCCCAGGAGATCGAGCGGGAAATCGTGTTGGAACAGGAGGAACAACTGCAGGGCGTCGAGGGTCTCGTCAAACTCTCCTCGAACTGCAGCGTCTCGGTCGCCGAGCTGACGCTGGAGTTTGAGATTGGGACCAACATCGACGACGCGTTATCACGAGTGAACACGCGACTGCAGCAGGTACGCGAGTACCCGCTGGATGCCAACGAGCCGGTCATCGAGGCCTCCGATGTAAGCGATCGCCCCATCGCCCGCTTTGCGCTCACTCCCAGTCCACCGACGACCGAGCAGATTGAATCGGTACAACAACAGTACCCCCAGCTGACCGAGATCTTGGAGCCATCAAGAAAGGCCAGCAATTCGGCGCTGCGAGTCTTTCGCCTAGAGAACTGTCTGCGCGAGCATTTGGATGACCACCCAGAACTGGAATCGCTGCGGCCACCCCCGATTGACCTAGAGAAGCTCCGCAAGTTCTCAGAGGACTTTGTCGAGCCTCGGTTGGAACGCGTCCCTGGGGTCGCTGATGCTGAGACACGCGGTGGGCGCGAGGAGGAGCTGCAGGTCATTGTTGATCCGGAGAAGCTGGCGACGCGTCAGATCACGATCGGCCAAGTGCGCGATGCTTTGAATCGCCAGAACAGCGACACCACGGCCGGCGACGTTTATCAGGGCAAACGTTCGTGGGTGGTCCGTACCCTGGGGCAGTTTCGTGAGCCCGATCACGTCGCGGAGCAGTTGTTGTTGTCGGAGGGCAACACGCGGGTCTATGTCGGCGACGTGGCGGAGGTTCGCCTGGGGTTCAAGGATCGCGAAAGCATCTCGCGTCGCTATGGAACGCAAAGCATCGGGATCAGCGTCCAGCGCGTCTCCGGGGCCAACGTCCTGAACGTCATGCAGGGGTTGCGAAAGGCCGAGGCCGAACTGAACCAAGGCTTTTTGGCTCGGGAAGGTTTGGAACTCTTTCAGTACTACGATGAGACGGAGTACATCGAATCGGCGATTCGTTTGGTGCTGCAAAACATGCTGATCGGCAGTGCCGCGACCATCATCGTCTTGATGCTGTTTCTGCACTTCAGCCGCGCGACCGTGATTGCCAGCGTTGCGATCGCTGCAACCGCCGTCGCGTCGGTCTACGTGTCGCCATGGTTCTATGCCGGCACGTTGGCACTGATCTTGGTATTCGGGTACCGCATCGCTCGTGGCGCCCTGGTGGCCGCGGTCGCCATTCCGATCAGCATCACGGGGGCTTTTTTGTGCATGACCCTCTTGGGTCGGTCCCTGAACGTGATCTCACTGGCCGGAATGGCGTTTGCGGTAGGGATGTTAGTCGACAACGCTGTTGTGGTGCTGGAGAACATCACACGTCGCAAGCAGATGGGAGAAAACGCCTTCAAGGCCGCTTCCAAGGGAACTAGCGAGGTGGCCGGTGCGATCGTGGCATCGACGCTGACAACGATCGCGGTCTTTCTGCCGGTGATCTTCGTCCAGGCGACTGCAGGTCAGCTCTTTCGAGACATCGCGTTGGCGATCAGTTGCGGCATCGCTTTCTCGTTGCTGGTGTCGTTCACCGTCATTCCTACCGCCGCATCGCGGTTGTTTGGGACGCGCCGTAGGCCGGACGATGAAGACGACCAGATTAGTAAGCAGGAAGATGCCCCAGCGATCGAGGCGAACCGCAGGCGTAGTTGGCTCGAAACGATGGTGCCGTCGGTAGCGAGTTCGCTGGTCGAGCGAATTGTTGAATTCAATGCCTGGATCCTTGGTTCGCGCGTCCGCTCGGTCGCGACCGCACTGATCATGATCGGGCTGTCCGTAGGGCTAAGCTACCTGCTTTGGCCGAAGGTGGAGTATTTGCCGACGGGGAATCGGAACTTCGTGTTTGCGAGGTTTTCGCTTCCGCCAGGCTACAACTTGGACGAGCTGTCCGAGATTGGCGGCAAGGTCGAAGAGCGATTGCGGCCGTACTGGGACATCGACGTCGACAGCGACCTGGACGATTTGGATGCCCCTGCGATCGACTACTACTTCTGTTCCATCCGCGAACGAAGCTTGTTCATGGGTTTCCGTGCCCGCGACGAGGAACGAGCCAGCGAGCTGATCCCGTTGATTCGCGGAGCTGGGGCAGGTCTGTCGGGCACGCGAGTCATGGCTTCGCAGTCGAGTCTGTTTGGGCGGGGACTCACCGGCGGACGAACGATCGACATCGAGATTTCGGGGCCTGAGTTGGAGCGGTTGGTCGACATCGCCGCTCGCGTGTTGAATGACGTCGAACGTGAGATGCCCGGCGCACAAGCATCGGCCCAACCCAGTCTTCAGCTTTCCAGCCCCGAGATTCACCTTCAGCCCAAGCTGTTGGCCGCATCCGAGATGGGTATCAACACGGCCGACCTGGGATACGTCGTCGACGCGTTGGTGGATGGTGCTTACGCGGGCGACTACTACGTGGGTGGCGAGAAGATCGACCTGACGATCAAGGGCGCCGAAGGACGTATCTCCGATCCGGAGAAATTGCTGTCGATTCCACTGGCAACAGTGGATGGGGACGTCGTGCCGTTAAGTGCCGTTGCGACGCCCAAACGCAGCAGTGGTCCCGAGCAAATTCAACGTCGCGAACGCCTAAGGGCGATCACGATTGAAGTCAGTCCTCCGGATGATCTTCCATTGGAGGCGGCGATGGATATTGTCAACGATCGAATCGTTGACCCGCTAATCGACGACGGAGTGATTGGCAGCGACTACTTCGTTGCGCTCTCCGGGACAGCGGACAAGTTAAGGCAAGCGTGGGATGCGTTGCGGTTCAATTTTCTGTTGGCATTGTTGATTACCTATCTGTTGATGGCAGCACTGTTTGAATCTTGGGTCTATCCTTTCGTCGTGATCCTGAGCGTCCCGTTGGGGGCGGTCGGCGGAATTGTGGGGCTTTGGTTCTTAAACTTCTTTGTCAATCAATCTCTCGATGTGCTGACCATGTTGGGATTCATCATCTTGATCGGCACGGTCGTCAACAACGCGATTCTGATTGTCCACCAGTCACTGACGCAGATGCGCGAGGAAGGCCTATCGCCGATCGAAGCGGTTCCGATGAGCGTGAGAACCCGAATCCGACCGATTTGCATCACGACGTTGACGACGGTGCTGGGGCTGTTGCCGTTGGTGTTGTTCCCTGGAGCGGGTAGCGAGCTGTATCGGGGATTGGGAGTGGTCTTCCTAGGCGGGATGATCATCTCCACCTGCTTCACCTTGATCCTGGTACCCGTGGTCTTTGTGCTGTTCCTGGATTTAAAGGCTGTCTTCCAACAGCTCGCCGAACCAGCGGGCCATCAAGAGCCGGCGCTTCAGCAAAGTCGTTCGGCAACCTAGAGCGTACGATCACGACGCGTCACGAGGCCGCCCATCGCGTAGCGGAACTCGCGGAGAGTTTCGGCTGTTGGTCAAGCCACTGAAAGTGCCACAGAACGTTGGCGGTGCTGGAACGGCGCAATGTCACTGCCATGTGGAGGCGGAGCCTCCGGTACATCGCGGTACCAAGCAACTAACGTGCGTGTCTGTCTCGATTTCGCGCTTGCGCTTGACACGCTAACCAAATGCTGAAATAACTGCATGTGCTGGAAAAACAGCAGATGAGTTGAACCGCTTCATGTTTCAGCAGGATTGGGAACGGGTGAACACCAGCCGTAAATCGACCATTCGTCTTAGTCGCCGAGAACGCCAGATTTTCGAGATCGTTGCGTCGTTGGGCGAGGCAAGCGTTGCTGACGTGATCCGTCAGCTGCCGGATGCTCCCAGCTACTCGGCCGTTCGCGCTACGCTGTCTCTGTTGACCAAACGCGGATGGCTGAAGCACAGGGCTGACGGAAAACGCTACCTGTACCGCCCGGCGACAAGCGTCAATAAGACCGGGCGTATTGAACTGAAGCGTATGCTGACGACGTTCTTTGCGGGCTCCGCTACCGACGCCATTGCGACCCTGCTTGACGTCTCCTCACGTCAGCTGACGCCGGAGCAGTACGACGAGATGATGGAGATGATTCGCAAGGCGAAGCAGGAGAATTCGGAAGATGCTTGATTGGACACCCGTTGAACGAGTTCTGCTGAATCTCGTAATCGCCAGCACGGTGTTGCCGCTGCTTGTCATCGGAGTCGCATGGTTTCGCCGCCCAGGAAACGCAGCATCGCGCGCTTTCCTATGGCAGTCGATTTTTCCGGCTGTCTTGTTGGCTGCCATCGCAGGTATGTCACCAATTGGTCTGAAGCTTCCGGTGCAGTCGCTTTCACCCCTGGAACCCGACAACCTGGCGCTTACGGATGGTCTGTCGAAACGCTACTCGCAGCGAAACGCCGACGTGACACTACCTGCAGCTGTTTCGAAAGCATCTGTCGACGCAAGTCTCAACCATCGAACCAACGCGAGGGTCTCAGACAATCAGCTGGCTGTTCCGGCAGCCAAAGCGAAGAGTGAGTCCATGAATCGTCCCGCAAGCTGGCCTGCCAACCTTTCAACACTCGATTGGAGCATGATCGCTACGGCGATCTGGATGTTGGGAATGTTGTGGCTGTTGGTCCGGCTGATGAACGGGATTCGAATGGCGAGGTTGATTCGCCGCCAAGCTGCGCCAGCACCAGTTTCGCTTCAGCAATTGAGTTGCGACGTCACTTTGCTGCTCTCAGATGACATGAACAGTCCGGCCGTGATTGGGTTCATTCGCCCCGCCATTTTGATGCCGACCGAGGCGACGAACTGGACGTCGGAGGAACTACGAATGGCGATCGAACACGAGCGGGCCCATGTGATGCGGTACGACCTACAATGGCAGCTCGTCGGTCAGCTAACTTTGGCCGCCACGTGGTTCCAACCGTTGATGTGGTGGGTTCTCCGTCGCTATCAACGCGAGCGAGAGCTCGCTTGCGACGATGCAGTCTTACTGCGTGGACACCAGCCCATTCGATTTGCCGAGATGCTTGCCAGGCGGTCATGTGACTGGCCTCAGCAACTGATTCCCAGCGCAACGATCGGCATGGCGGAGCCACCATTGAAAGCGCGTTTGCGAAGCATCTTGAGTGACACGTTGGAAAGGGACTGCCAGCTCAACGTCACAGCAAAGCGCTTCGCGGTCGCGATGATCCTGATCACGGTGATCTCTGGGCTACTGCGCCCAGCCACACTCGTTGCTCAAACGCCAACGAACAGCCAAGCGGATGACATACTCGCCGAACTTCCATCGAAGACTACGGGGATGGCCGCTGTTCAAGGAGGCGAGGGAACGCTCACAGTCACCGTTGTTGACCAGCGTGGGCTTCCTGTCGCGGGCGTTCGCCCGATTCCGATTCAGTGGGTTGGTCGCTATCGCCACACGGGCATGGCTCAGCTGACAGATGACGCGGGCGTGACGATGATCACTCGGTTGCCGACCAAGCGTCAGTTGACCGTGTTCTTGAAGAAAGATGGTTATGCGATGGGGGCACTGAGCCTTCGTTTCGCGAAACCGACCGCACGTCGACTCACGTGCATCTTGGATCGACCGGCAAAGGGCTGGATCGACCTACGTGAC
>JBCCUO010000125.1:0-7941 GCA_039196805.1 Planctomycetota bacterium
CGCTCCCATTCGCCGTCTCCCGTCGCTTTCCGTATCAATTGCTTCACGTCTTGATAACTACTCGTTCTCCCAGGCCGCTGTTCGAGCAAATCCGCTTGGGTGCGTCAATCGAGTGAAATTATTGAGAACCAGTCGCAATAAGGGTTGTGGGTCACTCGGATTACGAACACAATCATTGGATCAGGTTCTTCCTCTGCTTTGGTTTCCGCGCCCGAAGATGAAGTCGCTCCCCCTCCCTCGACCTACCTGTCAAGAGACGATTCTGTCGATCATCCCGGGTGAAACCGTGGCGGATCGAATCGTCTTGGCGACTTGCCACGATGGATCCGAACGCCCCATCCGGATGCGGCGGGAATCGTTTAGCGAAGCAATTGGTTGGTTCACGCAAAGCAGCATTTCGATGACGCGGATGGAGATGCAGGCGCTGCGAAGTGCGATGGGGGCTCCGTCGTCCAGCGGCTGCCAGCACACGGCTCAACGTCTTCGCTCGGCCCGTACCGACGCACCAGCCGCCGACGCGACCATTCTGCCCTTCCCCGGCCAAGCCAGTGCCTGAGGGCGGCGTCTAAGGCCAATGGCCGTCGCGTTTAGTCAGTCTCAGTCAGCGGCCTGGCAGTTTGCAGGCGGTCCAGTTCTTCTCTGCCTCTGGCCGCTGTGTCCTCGGTCACGCGTCCAGCAGCTTCTCGATCGCCTCGGCTCCAATCGCCTGTTTCTCCGATCGCTTTCCCGTCCAGCGATCCGACACGCTTTGCACCGTGACGCGAATCGCGGGTCCCAGGTCGAACTCACGGGCCATGCGATCGGCCAAGCGAAGCTGGTAGCGGGCTTGTGGATAGATCGGCACGCTACGGCTGCTGAGTGACCATGCGGCCAGATCCAGGCGTTTCCAACCGCCATCGACTGACGATTCGGCCAGGCACTCGCGGACGTGAGGAGGCAATCGCTCGCTAGCAGACTCGTGAACGTCCACCAGCACGCGGCTGGTGTGCGGCGAATATAGTGACCATGACGTCCAGTGATCCCAATACCCGCTTCGTTCGAACAGCGGCATCACCAGGGCAATCAAGACCGTCAACACCCCGATCCACCCGAGCGAATGAGTTGATTGCGTTTCGGTTTTGCTATTGTCGGTCGTTTGTCGACCAGCGACGAAAAGAGCATGTGCTTGAATCGCCAGCAGGCAATTCCAAACCAGCACGGCGTAGCTATGGTTCAGGTTCCAGGGTCCCAGCAGGACGATCAAAGTGGCGTGCAGCGTGATGGCTGCCATTCCCGCCCACTTTCGCGTGACCGGTACCAGCAAGAGGAGGCCGATGGTCATTTCGCTAATCGGCATCAAGAACGCCAGGCGAACACGAGTAACCTCGTCCAGCGTGGCGATCCAAGTTCCAAGCCGGAGCGGCATCGCGTTCAGGAAGTCTTGGCCGACGGTGTGCACAAACTGGAAGTCCAGTTTCCCGGCCGCGCTGTACACGTAGATGCTCGCGGTCAGCCAACGAGCCAGCCCCAACTGACCACGATGGTCCATCGTCGCAAATAGGACGCAGTACAGGATCGATTGGTAGACCCAAGGCTGCAATCGATGATGGTCCATGGCGACCAGGCTGATCAGCAGGGCACCGATGACCAGCCAACGCACACGTGGACGCATATAGCCAAAAAGCCGATCGGCGCCGGCCAAGATGGTGATCAGCAAGCCAATCAGGCCGGCCATCATCAGGCATGCCACCCACGATGGAGCCGGCAGCGAGACTCCCACGGATAGAAATCCCGATCCGGGGAACCAGAGTCGCCACGACGCGGCGATCAGAGCGAGTAGTCCTGTTGCCCACAGCCGCTGGAATCGGAACTCAGCAGGCCTGGGCAAGGATACTGACACCACCTGATCAGGTTGGTCGTCCGTAGAAGACGGACCGTTCGGGGGCATGGCCGTCGAAACTCAGGCAGTCGAGGGAGGCGTTGGAAAGCCCCATTGTTCTCCGAACCGAACGTTACACCAGCCCTGGTCGCATCAGCCCTGGACGCGGGCCAAGCGACGGCATATCATTTTCGGGTTCCAAGCCTGGGGGCTGTAGCTCAGCTGGGAGAGCGCTGCGTTCGCAATGCAGAGGTCGGGAGTTCGAATCTCCTCAGCTCCACTCGGGAACTCGTTGCCATTTCTTCATTGGCCGCGAAGCATGGACTCGTCATATGTACGATGCAGTGTGCGTTATGAGCGCAATCCGATGCCAAAGCAACGCTCTGCGAAACAGACCAAGCCACAGCGTTCGTCGCACCCCCAACTGCTGACCGCGCCGGGGCCCCAGTCTTCGTCGATTTCAGGGACGACCTTGGACCAGGGACTTCCGATCACCAACCGGCTTCGCCTCTTGAGCCAGGAAAGCCCTTGCACTCACGTCGTCTACCGTCGACGAGGGTCCGACGCGTTTCTTGCGGCACTCAACCACCAGGTGCTGACCATGACTGGTGCCAGTTGCCCGAGGGCCGTGATCGTTACGGTTGGGCCCCATTCGTCCAGGTGAGCGCAGCACAGCCATGTCGTCACCAGCCATCCCGATCCACCCACGAACCAAACCAATCGTTGCTTCATCGACAAGTGACGACTGATCAGGTGCCGCGACGCCTTGGCAATCTGTGAGTTGATCGACGATTTGGAGCACGTGATTGTCGCGTGGGCGTTCGGAAACCCGTAGTCAATTCAGACAGCAGTCCCTGGGCACGGTTGGAAGTTCACCATCGGATAAGCTGGGACGGTCGACCACTTCGTTTTGCGTCTGCCGGGCATAGGCTTCATCTAGGTCCATCGTCTTTAGACCCAACAGCGTCTGCTTAGCCGATGCAAGGCCACCGCGATCGATCACTGGGCGGAGCGATGGATCCACCAGCGACCGAATCGCCTTGAGCTATTCATATCCGGAGTCTGATCGGCGATTGATTAGGGCCGGCGACCGAGCGTGATCTGCCGCGAAAGCACGACTCCGTCTCGATCGATCTCCACTGCGACTTCGTTGCCGGGCAACTTGTCCCTCAGGAATTCGAGTAACTCACCCGATTGTCTGACCTTTTGGTTGTCGATCTGTTTGATCAGGTCTCCGATCTGCAGCCGGGCGGTATCCGCAGGCGAGTCTGCGACGACGTTGGTCACCCGCAATCCATCTGGCTGGGGATCAAATTGGATACCCAGAAACGTCGTCAACTGTTTTCGGATGCGGAACCGTTTGCTGGTTGATTGGTAAAAGGGTCGATCGATATCCGTCGCCAGCTCTCGCACCACGCCGCTGACCATGGACGTGATCCGAACCATCCCAGGTACATTCAGCTTGTCAGCGTCGTCGCTTGGGCGGTGATAGTCGCCGTGCAGCCCGGTGAAAAAGAACAGCACCGGAATCCCGGCCTGATAAAACGATTGGTGATCGCTTGGTCCGTAACCGGAGGGCACTTTGAACAAGCGAAAGTCCAAACCTTCATTCACGCGATCGACGAGCCCGTTCAGCTTGGTACCGGACCCGGTGCCGTAGACCGTCAGTTCGTTGTCGCGAAGCCGTCCCACCATGTCCAAGTTGACCATCGCGACCGTTTGTGCCAACGGGAATCGCGGTTGGCTGACGTAGTGCTTGCTGCCCAGCAGGCCTCGCTCTTCCCCTGTGAAGGCGATGAAGACGACGCGTCGATGCTCTTTGGCTTGCCGTAGATCGCCGACAAGCTGTTTGGCGGCGGCAAGCAACACCGACGTGCCGCTGGCGTTGTCGTCCGCGCCGTTGTGAATCGCGATGGTGCCCGGTGCAAGTGATCCTTCACCGCCCATGCCGACATGGTCATAGTGGGCGCCCAGTACAACGGTTTGGTCGGAAAGTCGCCCTCGACCCTCCAGCACAGCCAAGACGTTGGGGGATCGTGTCGATGCGGGGCTGGTGGACGTGCTAATCGCCGCGCGAACGTTTGGCAGCTCAACCGTGGCAGGTTGATAGTTACTTCGAATTTGATTTTCGAGAGATGAAAGACTTTGGCCAATCGCTCGGTCCAACAGTTGGTCGACGACATCTCGAGACAGAGACAGAATGGGCACCCGCGTCCTGCGAAGACCGCCCATGCCCGCTTCCGTCACGCCGATGACGCCACGTCGAGCCGTCAACAGATCGCGCTCGTAGCCGTCGATCATATTCTGAACCAACTGTTTTTGGCTCTCGATGTAGTTGCGAGTCTTCGTCGCTTCGTTCGGCAATTCGCGCGACTCGTTGTCCAATTGGCTGAAACGCGCCCGCTCAACCTGCAATCGCCGTTCGACGCGCTCGACGCTCTGCTGCAGGCTGCCCGTATCGTTCACAAACAGAATGGCGGCGGCCCCGCGGCGCATGGCCAGATTGACCTTGGTATCGAAATAGGCGTTGCGAGAGGTGCGTCGACCATCAAAGGGGCTGTTGGGATCATCCAGGCCGGGCTCCTTTCGGATCAGGATGACTGCTTTGCCCGTGACATCGACTGCCGCGTAGTCGTTGTAGCCGACCTCCTTGTCAGTGATGCCATAGCCGGCGAACACGACGGGTAACTCAGATACCGCGGTGGAGGATCCAATGGCAAGCGGCCCCATTCCGTCATTCAATCGGGCCTGGGCGATCGTTTCGCCATCCTGAGTGAAGATTGCCTGGTTGCTTGCTTCGTCGCCGGGGCGAACGTCCAACGGAATGGGCACGTCCTGGAACGGGGACTCACCGAACACCTGGGTGTTGAGCCCGATCTCTTGAAACCGCTGAGCCAGGTAGTCGGCGGCCAGCTGAATGCTCTCATCCGCCGCGCTGCGACCTCGCAGCGCTTCGCTGGTCAAGTAGCCCACATCGCCCCGAATTTGCGCGGCCCAAGTTGCGGCCACGGCGGCCTCTCCAGCCGCAGCCTCAGCGGTCGCCGGATCCGGCTCGGCCGCACCTGCACCAAGTGGTGCAGGTGCATTGGGCGCGATGAACTCCTGGGCAAAACAGGATCGGCCGGCAGGGGCAAGGGACCAAGTCAATCCCAACACGACCAGGATCCAGGGGAGGTACGGGAGACGCTCTCCGTTGCGGTTACCGTTGATCATCCGCTTGCGGCGCTGTTGAAACGCTCACTCACTGGTCTTGAGGAACTGTGTGGGATACGACGCCTGTGGAGCGTGATCGGGATGTCGCATTGGAAAGACCGGCCCGCGATCTTCCAAGATCGGGATTTCCATCCCATTGGAATTCGCCAACAACTCCCACAGCCGTGCATTCAGTCGGGCGATCCGCTGTTTTTGTTTCGGGTCGTGGATTCGGTTATCCATCTCTTCAGGATCATTCGCAAGATCATATAGCTCGTCGCGATCCCAGCGACCGTGACAGCGAATGTACTTCCAATCGCCTCCAATGATGGCGTGCAGCGTAGGCGTGTGCGGGTAGTTGCGTTACCAGTAGTACTCGTAGAGCAGATCGCTGCGGCCCAAAGACTCGGGAGAATTTGACTTCAGGGCCTGCCAAACGCTCTGGCCGTCGCATTCATCCAGTTGGTTGGATCCCGTCGCCTCCAGCAGTGTTGGGGCGATGTCGATGTTGCCCACCAGCCCTTCAAACTGCGTTCCTGCCTGAATGTGGCCTGGTGCTTTGATCAAGAGCGGGACTTTGGCACTCGCCTCGTAAGCGGTGCGCTTATCGATCAACCCATGGTCACCGAATTGAAAGCCATTGTCTCCCATGTAGACGACGATCGTGTCTTGTTCCAGATCGTGGTCCGAAAGAAACTTCGTCAACCGACCAACGCTGTCATCCACGGCCAGCAGAGATTCGCAGTATCGCCGGTAGTAGACGTCGGGCGAGAAGTTGGCCAGGTTGTAGCCGAAGTCGACACCGTGTCGGCTGTTGCGTTGATCGCGCACCCACATCGGTGAGTTCGCCGCATCCATCTCCGCCACGCTAGGGACTTTGATTGGCAACGATTGGTCGTCGTATCGGCCACGATGTCGATCGGCAGTCACGAAGTCGGCGTGAACGCCTTTGTGACTGATGTACAAGAAGAAAGGCTTAGAGTTGTCTCGACTCTCAAGCCAGTCGATCGCGTAGTCAGTCAACTCGTCCGTGATGTAGCCTTTCTGCGGTACACGTTTGCCGTTGACGTTGAACCCGTCGTAGGTCGTCTGAGGCACCTCGCGCGTGGTGCCATGACCATCGGGCCAGTACGTGCCCTGGCCCTTGAATGCCACCCAGTGATCGAAGCCACGCTGCGGGTCATCGATCTCGCCACCCATGTGCCACTTGCCGATGAAGGCCGTTTCGTAGCCCGAACTCTGCAATCGCTGTGGAAAGAACCGCAGCGAAGGATCGACCGGATGGTAGTTGTCGATGACGCGATGATTGTGCGCATAGAGTCCCGTTAGTATCGATGCGCGACTGGGCGAGCAAAGTGAGGTCGTGACGTACGCTCGTGTCAACATGGCGCCCTCTCGCGCCAGCGAGTCCATGTGGGGCGTTTCGATGAAGGGGTGTCCGGCAGCCGACAGGCAATCGAACCGGTGGTCATCGCAAAGGACGAACAAGACGTTCGGTTGCGATTGCGCGATTGCACCCCGCCCAGACATTGCAATTGCCAGCCCCGCGATCAACGCCAGCGGACAAGTGAGAGCTACCGATCCAATCGATCGTCCTTCGAGTCGTCTCTTCGTCGCTATAGAGGTCCAGGTTCCCATCAGTTCTGTCGCAATCAGTTCGTGTGAGGTCAAACAGGGTGAAGACGCACACGATAACACGAGACGCCAAGCAACGTCGCCGCCTTTTGCGAGAGTGGGAAGAAGCGGTCAGCGGTCAGTGAGGGGGAAGAAGCGTTTGGCTGTTAGCGATTAGCAGTAGAACGCCTTGTTCCAAGACTCTGCTGTGAGCTGCACCGCGCGGAAGACTTGGCCTTCACGTCGCACCTTCCAAACCCTCCGGCCGTAGTGGGTCACACTGAACGAATCAGACGGTCAGCGCGACCAACGCCTTCCACCTTGGACGGCCAACGACCGCCACGCTGGGCGGGCGACGCCTAGAAGTTGGGTATCAGCTTGTTGAGGCTACGATAGAGTTGCTCTTCTACCTTTTGCTGGCCTTTGCCCAACTGTTTTCGCAGGTAGCTCTCCGCTTCACCTTGCACCATTCTGCCGGCCAAACGAGCAGCGATGTCGGTGATCGCGCCGGAATCAACGTTCGGCCTACTGAGTGTTCCCGTCACGGGCAGCTTGATCGTTTCGTTGGCTAAGCTCTGGAGATCGCGACCCAGCCAACGCGTGTCCAAGGGGACTTGAGCGGTCAGGTCCAGTCGTCCGTCCAGCGCGACTCGTCCGCTGGTGATCACTTGAGCTCGGTCGATTTCTAACTGCAATCGTTGGTGCGAAACGACACCGCCAGCAAGCGTGAAGTCAACCGTTTGCGGAACCAGGCTGACCAGGGTCGTGCTGCCCGGGGCTCGCGGTGCCTGAGGTGTGGGATTCGCCAGCTGACGCAACTGGTTGACTGATCGGATGATGTTGTCCGCGACCGGGCCCGTATTGAAACGCAACTGCTGGATGCCCAGTCGACCATCGACGTACGACTGCGCTGGGTCGTCGATCACGACAAGCGCTTCGTTCAGCTGCGCACTGATCACCCCTTCGACTCGAGTCGAACTGGCCGCCAGTGGTGCCAGGTACTTGAGCCATTGATCGGTCATGTCGGCGGAAAGCGCAATCCGATCAGCCCGAGAGCTGGGGTCGACTTCGATCCAGACCGGTCCTGGCAAATAGTGGACGTCTCCGCCAACGGTCAAGGTTCCCTCGCCAACGGGAACCCTTGCGGGTGTCACGGTCACGGTCGTTTGGGTCATGTGGATTGGTATAGACGCCTTCCCAAGCGTCACGCCGGCCGTTCGCGCCTGTTACCAGCCAAAGTAACCCATGACCGCAAAAGCAACGTTTACGCCCGGCCC
>JBCCUO010000126.1:0-7934 GCA_039196805.1 Planctomycetota bacterium
ACGCGGACATCAATCCCTTTGGGGCCAATCGCTATCAGACACCGAACCTGAATCGGATGGCCAAGGAAGGTCGCAAGTTCACTGACTTTGTCGTCTCGTCCGCGGTTTGCTCAGCGTCACGTACCGCGTTGCTGACCGGTTGCTACCACAAGCGTGTGGGCATTTCAGGGGCGCTGGGGCCGTCCGCGAATATCGGTTTGTCGCCCAGCGAAACAACGTTGGCGGAGATCTGCAAATCAAAGGGCTACGCGACAGCCTGCTTTGGCAAATGGCACTTGGGCCATCACCCCAAGTTTCTGCCAACGAACCAGGGATTTGATGAGTACTACGGAATCCCGTACAGCAACGACATGTGGCCGCTGCATCCCGGCACACTGGCAGCGAAGGCACGAGACCCTAATCACGTCAGCAAGTGGCCGCCGCTGCCGATGATTGACGGAACAGCGACTGAAGGGGTCACGGTCGTCAACGATGACGTGCAGCCGGAAGACCAGGAACTGATGACCGGCGAGTTCACGCGCCGCGCCGTCAACTTCATCAAGGATCATGCCGACCAACCGTTCTTTGTCTACCTACCGCACCCGATGGTGCACGTTCCCCTCTACGTCTCCGACAAGTTTCGCGGCAAAAGCGGAGCGGGGCTGTTCGGCGACGTGGTGATGGAAGTCGATTGGTCGGTGGGTCAGATTCTGGATGCCGTCAAGGACATCGGAGCCGAGCGAAACACGTTGGTTGTCTTCACCAGCGACAACGGCCCTTGGATGTCATACGGAACACACGCCGGAAGCGCTAAGCCGCTTCGGGAGGGCAAAGGAACGATGTTTGAAGGCGGATACCGGGAACCCACACTGATGTGGTGGCCCGGCAAGATCCCCGCAGGCACGCAGTGTGACCAGCTCGCTTCGACCATCGATATCCTGCCAACGGTCGCCGCGATGATCGGAGCGGACTTGCCCGACCATAAGATTGACGGACACGATATCCGGCCGCTGATGTTTGCTGACGCAGACGCCACTTCACCCCATGAATCCTTCTGGTGCTACTACGGTGGCGGACAGCTGCAAGCGGTGCGCGATGATCGATTCAAGCTGGTCTTCCCACACCGCTATCGAACGCTCGGCGGTCATCCCGGTGGCTTCGGCGGGCGTCCAACGCAGTACAAGATGGCGGACGCCACGCTTGCCCTTTATGACTTGGACAACGATGTCAGCGAATCCAAGAACGTCATCAGCGAGTACCCCGAAGTCGTCGAGCGTCTGCAAGCGGCCGCCGAAGCCGCTCGGCAAGACTTGGGAGACAAACTAACCAAGCGAAAGGGAACCGGGATCCGCGGACCCGGTAGGCTTGGCCCCGATGATGCGAAACTAGAGTGGTGAAGGCCGAAAAGCGGAACGCTCGCTAACGCGTATTGGACTTGCGCTTACTGGTTTGTCGGACATGCTTCGTACCGCATTGCGAGAACACCCAAGGACGTCCGATTTCACTCTCCCTCCGGGAGAGTCGGCCTCTCAGGGCGCCTCTCAGGGCCGGAGAGGGTCCTCCTCGGCGGAGGCACACACGCGCAGCCTAGTTCTGCGTCCGACCCTACCGCGTGCGCGAGAATGAGATCGGAAAACGCAACTTCAAAACTGCGACTCAGGTTGGGAAGTTGGTTCCGTGAACGTCAGCTACTTTTTCAGGCTGACGGCGACGATTTCCTTATCGTTGCGAGCATACGCGGTTTGATTTGCGTACGCCGGGTGACTCCAGACGACGTCGCGGCCGAACGCTTCTCCCGTGGGCTCCAGAACGTGAAACCGACCGTGTTCCTGGTATCCCTCGGGCGTCAGCGAAGCGACGATCAGATCACCCAGTTCACCGAACAGGAAGTATCGATTGGTATCCCCGATCCGCGTGATGAAGGCGGTTCCGTGGCGGATGAATCGTTTCTCGTCCGGCTTGGTCGGCTCAAACGTCTGCCAGAGACGATCGCCGTTGTCGCCGTCGATCGCCATCAACGCCCCTTGAACACAATCGGTTCCATAGATCACTCCATCGACAAATAGCGGTGTCATGTTTCCGGCGTGCACGGCGTTCTTGGCTTCGCCACGCCACAGCTCTTTGGCCGCGGGTCGATCCTCAGCCAACTCGATCGCGACAGCTTCCTGGTGGATGGCGCTAGCGTAAAGGCGGTTGCCATCTCGCATCGGTCGCGCGATCGACATGTCGTAACCCGGCTGGATCGGAATGTCCCAGTACTGATTGCCGTTCGTCGGATTCAGCGACGTGACGGCGCTGGGGTGAAAGATGATCAACTGCCGCGTTCCTCCCGCCTCGATGATCGATGGTGGGCAGTAGCCAGCCTTGGCATCAAGCGCTTTCCAGACCACTTCGCCTGTCCGTTTGTTGAACGCGACCACGCCTTGACCGTCGCCACCAACTTGGCAAATCAGCAACTCACCATCCACCAGTGGATGTCCGGCGAAACCCCAAATCGGAACGTCCGCCGAAAAGTCATTCTTGTAACTGCGTTTCCAGACGACGTCTCCGCTAGCAACGGAAAGACAGGTCAAGTCGCCTTCACTCCCTAGCAGATAGACTCGGTCTTCATCCACCGTTGGTGTGCAGCGTGGCCCCGCAGGGTACGAGATGCTGTAGGGACACTCGTAGGAATACTCCCAGATCTTGTTCCCGTTCGACGCGTCCAACACCAGCAGCCGCTCGCTTCCTTGAACCTGCGCTCGCTTGCCAGGATCGTTGAACGCTTCGCCACCACTCTTCTGGTAGTCAAATACAAACACCTTGCCATCAGCAACGGCGGGTCCCGCGTAACCACCGCCGATCGGCGTCCGCCATTTGACCGTAAGCCCCTCGGCGGGAATCTCGTCGATGATGCCGTCTTCTCGGTAGACGCCGTCGCGCTGTTGACCCATCCAACCTGGCCAATCAGCCGCGGAAGAACGACCCAGCGCTGCCAGTCCGACAAACAGAGTGCAGAACAAGGCAACCTGCGGCCATCGGCGGAATCGATCCTGGAACATCGTGATACCTAGCGATTGACGGAGTGAGTATGTTTGGTCGACACGATCGTCGACGTTCGGCAGTATAGAGAGTGGTCACCATGACCTTGCAACCACCACGATTGATCCTGATGCGTCACGCCAAGAGTGATTGGTCGGACGCTGGACTGGACGATCACTCGCGACCCCTGAATCGCCGCGGGCGTCGCGACGCCCCGCGGATGGCTCAATGGCTGGCTGATTCGGACCTGATTCCCGATGTGGTCCTGCTGTCCGATTCGGTGCGAACAACAGAAACACTGGACCTGATGATTGATCAATGGTCTGACGTCAACCAACCGATCTGCAACCAGACCGATGACTTGTACTTGGCGGCGGCCGAGACGATTGTCAGTCGCGTGAACTCAGATCATTGTGATGCCGAAACTCTGTTGGTTCTGGCACACAATCCTGGGATCAGCGTCTTGGCAAGCCGCTTGGCTGGAACCGAGATCGGGATGCCAACGGCGGCGATGACGGTCCTGCTGTCCGATTCCGATTGGTCAAGTCTGCGACCAACGTCTCGATTGCAGCAGACTGCGTTTGTGACCCCCAAGTCCCTTGGGGATCACGACTAGCGGTCAGCGGTCAGCGGTCAGCGGTCAGCGGTCAGCGGTCAGCGGTCAGCGGTCAGCGGTCAGCGGTCAGCGGTCAGCGGTCAGCAAGAGGAAGCTATTGGCGATTGGCTGTTAGCAATTAGCCGTCGCCTCTTCCATTTTCTGTCCCCGCGACCTCCGCGATCTTTCTGTCACCCCGACGTCAGCGATCAGCGAGAGGAAGCTGTTGACGACTGACTGTGCCCCCGGGACGATCAACACTACGGCGTCGCGCTGCTTTGCAGGTACGCGATCAGCTCGAAGATCTCGTCTTGCGTGTACTGATCCAACAACGCTTTGGGCATCATTGAATTCTTCGTGCGGACGATCTCTTCGATCTCATCATCAGGGATGAAGGTCGGCTTTTCGGCTTCGGGATTGTCCAAAATCCAAACACCAGTGTCGTCTTCTTTCTCGACGATTCCATTGACGACTTGTCCGCTGCCGGTCAGCACGCTTTGCATCGCATACTTCTCGTCGATGCGATCACTGGGAGCAAAGATCTCACGCAGGATGTCGGCGTGGTTCCCCTTCCACTTGGTGTAGACATTGGTTAGCTCGGGGCCGACCTTGCCTCCCTCGCCGTTCATCCTGTGGCAACCCAGGCAGGAGGCTTCTCCAAAGATTCGACGACCGATCTCAGACGATCTGCCTCGCAACCCAGAATCGATATCGCGTAGTAGGTCATCGGCGGTCCACTTTTTGACAAAGGAACGATTGTTGCCAATCGGATCGGCTGGAGTGGTTGGATTCTTGAGCCACGCATCCAAGTCCTCCACCACCACCATGACACCGTACATGCGGTACCAATGCTGGGGAAATGTGCAAACGTAGGGGTACTCGCCGGGCTGGCTGGGTGTCGTGAACGTGAGCGTCGTTTGCTTGTCTGCCTGAATCATGTCGGTCGCGGCCAGCACCGAGTCGGACTCGGGCACGTACGGCTTGCCCTCAACACCGTTGTTGGGTCCGGCCTGCATGCCCAGCATCGCAACATCTTTCAGTGCACCAGGTGTCGTGAAAACCAAGTTGTGCGGCATCAAGTCATGATTCTCCAGCACGATCTGCACTGGACGTCCCGCTTCAACAGCAAAGTGCTTCAAGTCATACCGCATCTCCTCCTCGACCGTCTTGATTCGGACCACGCGGACGGTGACCTCGCGAAGTCGCGCCCGAAAGGCTTTCGCAGTCTCGGTCGGTAGCCCGCCCAGCAACTGATCAGCCAACTGCATGGCATCAATGAATGAGCCGCTGGTACGGTCAGCAGGGGGTGTGTTCTCGGCAAACTCGACCAGCTGGGCCGCCAGCTTCGCGGCCGCATCCCCCGACCGCTGATCGCTGGGGATATTCAGCATGGCCACAACCGCTGACGTGCGGACTTCGTCGTCGTCGAACAGCGGCGAGAGCAAGCGGAACGTTTCGTCGGCCTTGCCCGGAATGTTGCCGAGCGCCCTGATCACCGCTACCCGCTGCGGAGGATCCGCCGCCTGTTCCAGTAGTCCCAGCACCCTGGAGCGCTGATCGTTTCGCTTCTCTGCTGGTCGGACGCTGGCGATCGCGCTGAGCCAGTTGATCGGGAAACGATCACCTTCCGCCGCAGTTTGCCAAGCTCGCTGCGTTTCGCCAATGTTCATCAGGGCGGCGAAGGCCGTGCGACTGATGACAGGCGACTCGCTGGAACAAGCGACCTGCAGCGCGTCGACTTGAGCCTTCAGCGCAGACTTGGGCAAACCGAGCAGCAACTTGGCGAGATCAGCCAACGCGTCCCGATCAGCAGCATCGCTTGGCGCTAGACCCGACATTGCAGCAAGCAACTCGCTGACTTCATCCGATTGGCGAAGCGTGACTAACGCATCGATCGCCTGCTGACGATCTTGCTTGCTCATGCCTTGCCGTACCAGGATCGCCTCATAGACCGGGACGTACTTCGCATCCGTCGTATCCCGCTGGACCATCAGCAAGCGATCGTTGTCCAACCGCTTCAGCTGGTAGGCAACGATACGCGGCCCTTTGTCCAAGTAGATCTTGGGAGGCGAGGACGAACCACGCTGTGCACAAGCCAGACTGGGCAGCCAGAGCAGACAACCCATGCTTGCCGTCAACAACAACAATCGATTCATCAATTCACAAACTCAAAGGAGGATAACCAGACATGATCTCATCAACCGCAACGCGATCCCGAACGGTCGGCTATTCATCGGCAACCGGGTACGAGCGCACAGTTGCCGCTGCAACAGGACCGCACGCACTCGTGAGCGGCAACTCGTCACGGCTTGTTGATTTAGGTGTTGAAGGCAAACAGAGGGGCACGTTCTCAGCCAGAAGCACCAGCGATGGGCCTATCCCCACTCGCTCGCGCTTCGGGCTAAGAAAATCAACAAGCCGAATGCCATCGCACGTCAGCCGGTGAACTATTCGGTAGCCTATTCATGATCCTGTCCACCGCAACGCTCTAGCGTCCAGTTTGCTGCTTGCGAGGGTGCTGGCGCACGGCGGTTGATGGAGGAAGACCGAATGCACGAGTCGGCGCCTCAACGCGGCCGCCTACTCTTGTTCCAAGCGACGCATCGTTTCGTCCAGTGAGTACTGCAGGTAGTCATCCAGGTCATACTGCAGAACTTGCAAGGCAAGCTCCACGGACGCCTCGCCCTTTGTGAAGCTGAGCGCCCTCACGGCTTCCAGACGAACGCGCGGGTGTTCGTCGTTGATTGCCCTTTCCAGCTTGGCCATCGGATCAGCCAACTGATCCAACCAGAACGAAGTGACGCGTACCGCGGCCGCACGCGCGCGATGATCGGGTGCGGTCAGCATCGATTCCAGCAATTCCGCGTCCACCACGTTGTGAGTCTGGTGCATCCACAGCCCTTCCAGCTTGTGGTGCAAGTACTCGGTATCGGACGAATCGAGATCCGAAATCCATTTCTTGACGGCCGGAATCACCTTGTCACTCGGGCGCTGGGCAAGTTCACGACGTGCCCGATAGCGAGTCCGATCTTCGGGCAGTTTTAGCAGTTCCAGCAGGTCCTCGATTGGTTGGCCTGTGATCTTGGCGGGCTCCACTAGTGGCCGAGACGGGTAGGTCACTCGCCAGATTCGACCATGACTGTGGTCGCGGCTTGGATCACGCAGGTTGTGCTGCAAGTGTCCGATCAGAGCGTTGTGCCAGTCGATGATGTAAAGCGATCCGTCCGGCGCGAATTGCAAGTCGACCGGACGAAAGTTGCCGTCGTCCCCCGAGACAATCGGATCGACTTCTTTGCCAACAAATCCGGAACCCTCCTCGCGGACTTCGTGGTTGAGCACCATTCGGTCTCCGATGCAGTTGGTGACCAGGAAGTTGCCCTGGGCCTCATCGGGGAAATGGCGACTGGACACCATGGCACAACCGGCCAGCGGACGCGTTCGCTTGGGATAGAACGTAGGAAACTTGTAGTTCTTCTCACCACCGGTCCACTCGGCGATGCGGCGATGCTGACTTCCGCCTGGATGCTTCAACGGATAGTCAATCCGCCCGGAAATCGGAGCCAACCAATAGCTGTTGCCAGGCGAAGCGTCGCCGACGAAGTTTTGCCCCCAACGGTCGAAAACGTGTCCCCAGGGATTCGCATAGGCAAAGTTGCTGTGGACGCCAAACTTGTGAGTCTTAGGCTCGTAGCGCCAAATGCCGGCTTCAGCCAAACGCGTCAATCCATAGGGGCTTTCCACTTGTGAGAACTTGAAGGTCCCCTCCTGAAAGTACAGCCCGCCGCCTGGTCCCCATTCGAAAGCGGCAATCCCATGGTGCGAGTCGGCCGAGTCGAATCCGACCAGCTTGCGAATGACCTTGTCGGCCTTGTCGTCGCCGTCAGCATCGGTAGCGAACAAAACATCCGGCTGCTGTGCCACATAGACGCCACCGTTACCAATTTCGAATCCGGTCGGCTGATGAAGTCCGCCCAGGAATGTCTTGCACTCATCCGCGTCCCCGTCTCCGTCGGTGTCTTCCAGGATCAACAGTTTGTCATCCATCGGCGTCTTAGGCTTCCAGTGAGGGTAGGACGCCATCGTTGCCACCCACAGCCGACCCTGGTTGTCAAAATTCAAGGCAACCGGGTTGGCCAATTCAGGAAACTGTTCTTCCGATGCAACCAGCTGAATCTCGTAACCGGGGGCTAGCTTGAACAGTTTTTGCTGTTCCGCCGCGGACAAATAGTCCAGCGAACCCAGCTTGCCACGTTTTGCATTGACATCATCGGGGCCGCCCACATTGGTTTTGGGATTAATGAACGGCAGCGTATTGCTGTCATCAACGCTGGCATCGACC